>CAYTTW010000012.1:0-17872 GCA_964441005.1 uncultured Candidatus Saccharibacteria bacterium
ACCGTGCCAATTCCGACGTGACTAGTGTCAACAAAGGCGGGCAGGGTTTGGACGCTTGACGGCCGAGCTCGATCTTCCGGTTTGAGGTTTTCATGGGCTTTTGTCATCCAGCCTTGCCAGATGGGTTGGGTCATGTTTTCCATAGTGCCCGACATAACTTTCTGGCGCGTGTGATACCCCACCCATACGCCGGCGGCGTACTGGGTCGAGAAGCCCATCATCCAACCATCTTTACCATCGTTGGTGGTACCGGTCTTCATGGCAAACTTCCACGTGCCTTGCTTGTTGGTGTAGCGCTGCGGTTTGCGACCAGCCGGGAAATAGCTGGCATTGGGGTCAGATAGCATGTCGGCCACAATGTACGCGGCATCTGGTCGAACCGCTTGCACGCCTTTACTCGGCTTCCACTCGTCTAAGACTTTACCCTTAGCATCACTAAATTTCATGATATAGGTTTGGGGCAAGTTAAGACCGTTTCGTGAAATGCTGGCAAGCCCATGAACGTGTTCATCGAGATGAAGGTAAGCGCCGTCACCGATGGCCGAGGAGGCATAGCACGGCTGCTCATCAGCCTGAGTAGCATTACTGATGTCTTGGAGGTCTGGTCGATAGCACTTATAGCCGTTTTGTTTGACGCCAGACGTCATTAACTTATCAGCAATATCGATTGTCTTATTGACACCAGTGGTCAGCATGGCTTTGACCGCCGGGACGTTACGTGAACCGCCGAGGGCATAGCGCAACGAGACCGGCCCTGGGTAGCGGAAGTCGTAATCCCATAGGCAGTTACCACCTTGCTTCGGTTGATTTTTATTCGTGCACGGATAGCCCTCCAGTGGCCCCTGCGTGTCGTAGAGGACTGATCCAGCGCCGACGTTTGTGCTCGTCTCCATCAGCGCGGTGTAGTCATAAGGTTTAAAGCTTGAGCCTGGTGGTAGCGGGGTGGTCGCAAAGTTAAATTGGCCGTGATCAGGATCGCTAAAGTCTGCGCCACCCACCAGTGCCACCATTTGGCCTGTTTTCACATCTTCCGCGGCAAAGGCCGCAGTATCGCCACCTTGACGGCGAACTTGAGGCAAGCCGGCCTGTACTTGTTGTTCGGCCAGATTTTGCAGGTTCATGTCGAGAGTTGTAATAACTGTCCAGCCCCCAGTTTTAACGGTTTGGCTGCCTTTTTCGGCTTCCAGTTGCGATTTGGCGGCTAGCACAAACCAAGGCGCTTTGATGCCGTTATACTTATTGGCCGGTCGAGCTTGTACCGCCGCAATCGTATCAACTTTTTTGGCGGCATCGCGTTGGGCATTTGTAATTTTACCCTGTTCGGCCATCAGATCAATGATGTAGTGTTGGCGATCACGCAGGGCGGTGGGGTTGTAATACGGTCCATACGGCGAGTAAAAGGACGGCGATTTGGGAATGGCCGCTAGGAACGCTGCTTCATCAATGCTGTGGTCCTTGGCCGACTTATGAAAATAGTCCCGCGAAGCCGCTTCCACGCCGTACTCCACATTACCGTAGGGTGCGGTGTTAAGGTAGCCATTAAGAATATCCTGCTTCGAGTAGCTTCGCTCGAGCTCGACGGCCAGGATTAATTCCTTAATTTTACGGGTAATCGTGCGGTCTTTGGTCCAGTCTTGGGTCAGTTTTACGAGCTGCTGGGTAATGGTTGAGCCCCCCTGAGTCCCACCATGGCCAAAGGTATCATTAAAGCCAGCGCGCATAATGCCCCGCACATCAAAGCCGCCGTGTTTAAAGAAGTCTTTATCTTCAACTGCTACCGTGGCATCCTTAACGCTTTGGGCGATATCATCATTATTATTGACGGGAATGCGCTTGACCGAGTCATAATCTTCCCACAAGAGCACTTTGCCGGTGCGGTCGTAGTAGCGCGTACTGCCCCCAATATTGTCACCCGAAATATCTTTGAGGTTCGGCAAATCCTTACGAAAGTAAGCAAAGGTGCCAAGCAAAAGCAGACAGCCGAGCACGGTACCTATACCGAGGATTTTTAGGCCCATAATCAGGCCTTCACGGCTAAACCAGTACTTTACAATGTGCCGTGGACGCAAATGGGCCACAATCCGCTGCAAACGACCCTTAGGTAAGGAGCTCAGGCGATCGGCCTTGCGCCGCCGCTTTGTATCATCGTGCGCCCGAAAGCGATCCAGTAGACTACGACGTATTTTTATCGTCGCACCACTTTTGGTCACAAATCGGTTCTTACTCACCCGGCCTTTGCGGCCGCCTGAGTTAGCGTTGGAACGGGTCATTATACGCTTGTTAGCTCCATTTGAGTCAGTGCCTATTATAGCAAATTTCCGCTGTTTCAAGCCCTAAAAAACACGAGCTCTATCTTGCCTTACCAGCCATGCGCTATACTCTTATGTAATATGACCTTAAGCGAAGAACTGACCTGGCGTGGTTTTGTGAATCAAACGACGCTCAAAGATCTCTCAGTACTCAACACCAAACCGGGTACGTTTTATCTGGGCTTTGATGCCTCTGCCGATTCGCAAACCGTTGGCAATTTAGCCGCCATGATGTTTGCCAAAACCTTTTTGCGCCACAAATGGAAAGGCATTTTGCTGGCTGGGGGCTCTACTAGTTTAATTGGTGATCCGGGCGGTAAGGATAAAGAGCGGCCTCTGCAAGATGAGGCCACCGTGGCGCACAACGTCGCACAGGCTGGAGCCCAAATTAAACAAGTCCTGCGGGGACATCAGTTTAAATTGGTTAATAATTTGGACTGGACTAAAGATCTACGGGTGATCCCTTTTTTGCGTGATATTGGCAAACACTTTTCTATGACCCCGCTGGTACAGCGTGACTATATCGCCAAGCGCCTGGGTGAAGGGGGCAGTGGCATTAGTTACGCGGAGTTTAGCTACACCATCCTGCAGGGAATGGATTACTTGCATTTATTTGATACCGAAGGTGTTACCTTGCAACTTGGCGGATCTGATCAGTGGGGTAATTGTCTATCAGGAGTCGAACTGATTCGCCGCGCACGTGGGGCTGAGGTTGACGTAATCACCCTTAATCTAATCATGAATGCTGCTACTGGTAAGAAGTTTGGCAAGAGCGAAGAAGGGGCAGTGTGGCTCGATCCGGCCAAGACTACTCCCTCGCAGTTTTACCAATTTTGGATGAATGCTGATGATGAAGGGCTGGAAACCTATCTCAAGGTGTTTACTGAACTGTCTAAGCCAGACATTGACCACATTTTGGAACAGCACGCCCTGGATACTGCGGCGCGCAGTGGACAACAACAGCTGGCTCATGCTGTTACCATAAATGTGCACGGAGAAGAGCAGACTGCGCTGGCTGAGGCAATTAGCCACATACTGATGGACCAAGCGGCTATCGGTAAGGCTGACAAACGGGTGATCGAACAAATGAGCAAAGAATATCCCTTTACGACCGCGCGCGTGGGTAGTTCCGTCGTTGAGACCCTGGTGGCAGCGGGCTTGGCGGCCTCTAATAGTGAAGCACGGCGGCTACTGAGTGAGGGTGGTGTATATATTAATGGACACAAAGTCGAGCAAGACACACTCAAAGCAGCTGATTTTCAAGCCGGCCACCTGTTACTACGGCGGGGTAAGGCCTATAAAGATACGGCGCTGGTCGCGCTGGCTAATTAATCCAAATTATGGCACTTACCCATAAGCGCGCTGACCAGTACAATGACCCATCTCATAACTACTTGAATTATTGGCACGGACGGGATTACGAGCACGCGGCCGAAGAGCTGGCTATTAAGACGCTCTTAAAAGGTAAGCACTTCCGACATGCGGTGGACGTCGGTGGTGGCTACGGTCGCTTGTGCCTGCTCCTGCAACACTACGCGAAGCGGGTTACGCTGGCCGAGCCCTCCCAGCAACAGCTCGATATTGCCGCCGACTTTCTGAAAAACTATCCGCAGATTGAACGCAAACTTTTGCAAGCCGATGAGCTCAAGTTTCCTCATGGCACGGTCGATCTCGTGACTATGATTCGCGTAATGCACCACCTTCCAGACCCCAGTGCTGAACTCCAAGAGATTGCTCGTATACTGAGTGACGATGGCGTATTTATTCTAGAGTTTGCCAACCTGGCTCATGCTCGCAACCGAGCAAAGTACTTCTTAACAAACCGGCGTCTCCCCTTGGACCCGGTCGATATTCGCTCCACCGCCAACCGTCGGGCCGACGTCATTCCGTTCGTGAACCACAATCCAAGAATGGTCGTCAAACACCTAGCGCACGCTGGGCTGAAGGTTGATAAGGTCTTATCGGTTTCTAACTTGCGCCTCCCTGGCCTCAAGAAAATTATGCCCAAAGCACTTATGATTAGTCTTGAGCGTTTTTTGCAGCCAACATTGGCGCGTACCTACTTTGGTCCCAGCATCTTTCTCTTGGTTCGCAAAGCCAAGTAAACATATATACTGGCACTATGACCTTAGACAGTCCGTTGACTGCGGTGAAGGGAGTGGGGCCAGAACTAGCCAAAAAGCTAGCCAAGCTAGAGCTACATTCGGTCGGCGAGCTGCTCGATTACTTACCGCGAAAGTATGAAGATTATTCTCAAGTCGAGCCGATTTCCCGTTTGCACCCTGGGATCGTGACGATCCAGGCTACCATCAAACAAGTAACTGGCCGATACGTGCGCCGCGGGTTACATATAACAGAGGCGGTGGCCAGTGACGAAACCGGAAGTGTGCGCATCATTTGGTTCAACCAACCTTATCGCGCTGAGGCAATTAAAAAAAGCACTGACTATTTTGTGTCTGGCTTATTTGAACTGCGCAATCAGCGGTTAGTGATTACCAATCCGTCCATGGAACTGGTGAGCGATTTCCCTATCAGCACGGCGCGCATTGTACCGATTTACCACGAAATTAAAGGCTTAAAGTCAAACCAAATTCGCAAATTAATTCGAGAAGTTACTCAGCTGGTCGATACACTACCCGAAACCCTTCCGGCGTGGCTGATCAGTGAACAACAGTTGTTGAGCCGTCCCGCAGCCGTCCGGGCTATGCATTTTCCGGCTTCTGCTGAGCAGCTGGCTGAGGCCAAGCGCCGGCTTGGCTTTGAGGAGGTCTTTGGGCTGTCGCTGGCGAGCCTGCTGAATAAATACGAGTTGCTTCACGAAGCAGCCCTGCAAATTCCATTCGATGAAAAACTGGCCAAAAGCTTTGTCAAACACCTACCGTTTCAGTTGACTGACGCGCAGCGCCGCATTGTCTGGCAAATTTATCTCGACATTCAAAAAAAACATCCTATGAATCGCCTGGTAGAGGGTGACGTTGGCTCGGGTAAAACGGTCGTCGCCACAATGGGCGCCCTGATGCCCATGCGCCAAGGCTTTCAAGTAGCCTATCTGGCGCCGACTGAACTGTTGGCGCGCCAGCACGCCGATACTATACATAGCCTACTGGAGCCCTTAGGCTACGCCAACGAGGTGGGTTTACTCGTTGGTAGTTTGACGCCTGCCCAAAAGCGCCAAGCCCACGCCCGTCTTAAAACTGGTGACCTAAAGTTTATTGTGGGCACCCATGCGCTGCTGCAAGAAAAGGTGGATATGCAGCGTCTGGGCCTGGTGATTATCGACGAGCAGCATCGTTTTGGCGTGGAGCAGCGCACCAAGCTCCAGCAAAAAGCCGGCCATATGCCGCATGTGTTGAGTATGACCGCAACTCCCATTCCGCGCAGTCTGGCTTTGACGCTGTACGGCGAACTGGACGTCTCTATATTAGATGTCAAACCAATGGGTCGCCTGCCAATTATTACCAAAATCGTGTCACCAAATTCACGGACACCGCTCTATCGTCAACTGGAAACGGAATTGGAAGCTGGCCGGCAAGTATTCATCGTCTGTCCGACAATTACGGATGATAGTCGCACCAACACCGTTTCTGTGGAGCAGATGTACGAGCGCTTATCTAAACATGAATTTAAGCACCGACGGGTTGGGTTGTTGCACGGGCGCCTGAAGGCGGACGCTAAAACCAAGACCATGGAGCAATTTGTAAACCACCAACTCGATATCCTGGTGGCAACCACGGTGATTGAGGTGGGCGTCGATGTACCCAATGCCACGGTCATGGTTATCGAAGCGGCCGATCGCTTTGGCTTGGCGCAGATTCACCAACTGCGCGGTCGAGTCGGACGCAGTCAGCACCAAGGCTATTGCTATCTTGTGACCAGTGACTCAAAGGCTCCTTCTCGTCGTCTGCGAGCAGTGGAAAGCTCCGGCGATGGCTTTCAGCTAGCAGAGTTAGACTTGGAAATTCGCGGCCCTGGCGCCATTTATGGCACTCTTCAGCACGGCCAGTTAGACTTAAGGGTTGCCAAATTAACTGATATAAAGTTAATAGCCCAAGCCCGCACGGCGGCTCAAGCTTTCATTGATCGTGGTGAAGGTTTGTTACAATATAAACATCTAGCTGAACGCGTCGAAAAACTAAGAGCTGTAACTAATTTAAATTAGCTGGAGAATCTGTGTATTCAGGTACCACCTTAACGAAGTATTCTGGACGGGTGCTCGGTGCCCACCAGAAAATAGATCGGGTTGCCCGTCGGCACTTGAGTCGGTTATTGCCTGATGAAACAGTATTTCCACCAGCCCGTCAGATCCTGCAGTTTGAGGGCAATAACGGCCCGGATGGCATTAAACGCAAAAGTCCCGGCAAGGATGAGCCGTGGCATTTTTATAGTCCGTTTGATGACCACGACGGGCACATTATTGCCGATATTACAGACCACTATGCCAACTTGGTACGCGAGCTCAAAAATGGCAATCAGGAACGCATTGCCTTTGAAGCCGCCTGGCTAGCCCACGCCCTGGTTGATGGTTTGACCCCTGCGCACCATTTTCCCTATGAGGAAAAACTCAAAGAGCTAATGGGTGGCCAGTCGAACGACAGCCGGACGAGCTTTTTGAAAAAGAGCGTTATGCCTGGTGCGACGCCTTCAGAGAGGGTAAAGAATAACTGGAAAATGTGGGGTGCAAAAGGTTTACTGATCACCCACTGGTGGTTTGAAATTGGCATTTCCACTCTCATTAAGCCACTCAACTTTGGCGAAGTTATTCCAACAGCCGACGATGCCCGACGCATTCTGAAGACAGGAGTACTGGACTGGTTTAAGCAGACGGCTCGGGAAGTGGCGATTCTCGACATGTATACCGCTTATTATGAAAAGGGCTGGACACCAAAGTTGGCTTGGCAGGTGCGCCACAAGCTTGGTCCGGCGCTGGTTCAAACGGTAACCCTCGCTTGGTATAGCGCGCTAGTGGAAGCCGGACTTGTCGAGCCAAAGGCTCCATAATGCGGGTTATTACCGGCCGTCTCGGTGGGCGCGTATTTAGTTCTCCGCGTGGCCATCGTACCCATCCCATGAGCGATAAAGCCCGTGGGGCGCTCTTTAATGTCCTGGGTGATATTGAGCGCATGAGCGTGCTCGACGCCTTTGCCGGTAGCGGAGCCTTGAGTATAGAAGCAATTAGCCGAGGTGCTCTTAATGCTACAGCAATTGACGTCGACAAAGATGCTGTAAAGATCATGCACGAAAATGCTGCTCAACTCGGCCTTGCCGAGCGGATAAAAGTAGTGCGCGCTAATGTCAGCGGCTGGTCAGACAACAATCCAGGCATGCAGTTTGACTTAGTGCTGTGTGACCCGCCGTATGATCAGCTTCAAGAAAAGCTACTCCAAAAACTCACAAAACATCTTAAAACAGGTGGAACGTATGTACTTTCTTGGCCCGGAAACTTGAAACCATTAAGTCTCGAAAACCTAGGCTTAGTGCACCATAAATCCTATGGTGATAATCAGCTGTTTTTTTATAAGACTTTATGAGAATGCCCGTTGGCAAACATAACGATTTTACATAAAATGCTAGACAATGATAGCAATACCTTCAACTGAACGCCTAACTGCTTTTAAAGAGCAGATTTTCAACGATCCAGATATTGTTGATCCAGAAGGAATACACCATGAGTTTACTCAAGGCATGCACGGCCGCAAGGTTAAGTTTGACAAGGTTCGTCCCGGCACTTCTTTGTATGACGAATGGATCGACCTTCAAGCCGGGACTATATTTGCACGTCATATACGGCCTCGCCTAGCCACTGAAGATTCGTGGCCGCGAATGGTGGTTTTAGGTATTGCCAATGGTATGAATCAACAGGCACTGGACATTGCTGAGGCCCTTGGTCATGGAGTAACAGGACTAACAACCGTAAAAATGAGCAAGAATACCGTCACGCTTGATGAGTCGAGTAAGGAAAACCTTCTGACTGCTGGTCCTGAGGTGCTGCAAATCGTTGAAGATGTAGGAACAGCAGGCACGAATGCAGCTTCGGGAGTAGCTGTTGCGCGCCTGTGCTTAGCTACCGCAGGTAGAGAAATGCCGCGTACAGAAGAAACACTCATTACAGTTCAGCGTCGCGATGCACTCGAAAGATTAGATGAAATTCGAGCACAATATTTTTCACTGTTTGTAGAAACAGTGGCTTTACCGACATTTGCCAATGAAGCTGAATGCTTGAGTATTGGGCATTGTGGTGATGGCTGGGACCTTGTCAGGCACGATACCGGTTTACTGGTAAATAGTGTAATAAACCAGTAAAATCTGTCTGTTCATCATCGTTTGGGCGAGTGGTGGAATTGGTAGACACGCTAGCCTTAGGAGCTAGTGGGGCAACCCGTGAAGGTTCAAGTCCTTTCTCGCCCACCAACTTTATCGACTATTGTTGTAGATAGGCTAATACTTCATCTTTTTGTTCTGATGAAATCCTCTCAGCATTTCCCAGGGCGACTACCAAATGCCGGGCAGTTGTAGCGGCCGAGATTGGATACCCTCTTTTTGCCATCTCCACAAATCCACCTTGTTCTCGGTCAAGCAAAACGGCCATGCCGCCAAACGCCAGGCCAGCTTCTTTAACCTGGTCAATCATGTCAAATTTAGCCCCACCATCAGTGATTAAATCATCGATTAAAACAATACTTTCTCCGGGCTCAAAAATACCTTCAACGAGAGTTGCTACGCCGTGATCTTTTTTGCCACCAGACCGGGGTTGCACCAATCGTCGAGACATTCTATCGGCTACAATTGCCGCATATGAGGTTGCTGCTTGCGGTATACCACCCAAGACATCAAATTTTTCTCCTCGTCGTTCTTCTAAACCATTTACCAGGTCCACATAGATTGATGCGATGTTGCCACGCAATTCTGGTTCTGTGATTGAAGAGCGTAAGTTTATATAGAGCGGGCTCTTTTTGCCACTTCTAAGGACAAACTCTCCAAACTTTATGCACTCTGTATCATACAGGCCAACGGCGAGTCTTTGATTGAACTCCATCATGCTTTGCTCTGCGTAGTTAGGTCGCGGGTTTTCAATCGCATCCTGCCAGACAGCTTTAATTTCTTCGTGGTACTTAATAGCTGCATCACGGATCGAATCATATGTAACATGTCCTTCCTCATCTTTAGCGCCCGAAATACCACTTGAAACATTAATGAGGAAACCGTTACCACGTCTGTTCATTGCTCCACGGACCGATAATTCGAGATCCCCACCCTGCGTTCCAACTCCAGGTATAAGCATGATGATGTCGTCGCCAGCCAAGTACCGGGCCTTAGCTAACTCTTCAGGGTAGGTGGCGCCAGTTACAATTCCAAGTGCAGCACCGTGCTGCCAATCCTCACTATTCGCTACATTACTTACAACGCGCTCCCATAACAGTTCGCCAGATTGTAAGCGCAAATGTTGAAACTCACCAGCACCAGGATTTGATGTATGAGCAAGAACAAACCCGGCTCTATTTGGATTGGAAAGTAACGGCTTAACCGCCGTGCCACCTAGGTACGGATGAATAGTTAGGCCATCTACATTCAGTTGCTCGGCAGCATGGTCGTAACCCTCATTGGTCTTGGCGATATCGGCGCGCTTAGCATCCCAAATGACCGGGATGTTTGGTGCCAGATGCTTAATATAAGCGACCAATTGTTCAAGCTGACGAAAGCCATCTGATGTTTTGTCTTCATAAAAAGCGCTATTAGGCTTATAGGCAGCGGCAACATCTTTAGTCGCGTCGACAATTAGTTTAGCCCTTTCGAAAAGGTCGAGCGGACCATTTTGCCCTTCAGGAGATGTTACATCTAGGCCGACGCATAAGAATTTACCTTCAGCCCAGCGGCTTTCCAGCATGTCTCGTACACCAAGTTGATGCTCGATTTCCTGAATATCTAATCCGCCCACTGGACTTGTTTCTACCAGAGCAGTGTCTGTTACAGCCATATCTCCCTCCAAAATATAATGATAATCTCAGCATATTCTTGATAAAGTTCCAAAACAAGCAGTTTAAATTACAACTGACAATATTTTGACACTAACGCAATTTATTATTCTTTTGGGTTTGACGTAGTTCTAACCCGGTGCTAGTGTCGATATTATGAATGTCCTTGAGGAATTAGACCAAGCTGGTGCAATCTTAGCGGATCAGCACTTTGTATATTCAAGCGGCATGCACGGTCCAGACTTTGTAAGAATTGATGCGCTAATGTCACAAAGTAATCTTTTTACAAGAGTTTGTGGAGAGCTTGTCAGTGGCTTCCTGAACGATGAAGTAGAAGTAGTAACAGCGTGCAGTAATGATAGGTGTAGTAGGATCGCACATTTATCGGCTGAACATTTAGGCGTAGAAGCAGGCAGCGCTGAAGCAGTTCGAGGAAAACGAACGTTGGTTGTTGAGGATGTACTTACAACGGGTACTGAAGTCATTAAAATACGTCAGCATGCTCAAGACTTTGGAGCACAAGTTATTGGGGCAGGCATAATTCTCAATCGTGGAAGCGTAACAGCATCAACATTGGGTGTTCCGCGTCTTGAGACACTTGTCAATGTTAATCTTTTGGCTTTTGAGCCAGATCAGTGTGAGCTTTGCGAGAGCGGCAAGCCAATCGTAGAAGATGTCGGGCGTGGTGCAATATTTAGACAGCGGTATCCTGAGTACGTCGGTGGCTTCGTACGGATACTAACGAACAATACGTAAATAGCTGTGGATAACTCGTAAAAAGCTATTGCATATGGGCGTAGAATAGTAGTAGAAGCAATTAAATAATAAAGAACGAAGAGGGAAAACTATGTTAGTTCTGCAGTCCGGCAATGTATTAAGTGCTGGTTCTATGGAAGTTGATCGGGATAGCGCGCGGCATGAGGTTGGTCAGGCGCTAGGATCCTTAATGGTGGGCGAAATCCCCACGACCATGTACTCGCATGTCGTTGATCGAACCTTGCAGGCTATGGGGCACTACGGCATCGCGCTGGATGAAACGGACATGAGTGAACGAACGCGCGGTTATACAGTTCGTGGCGAGGCACCGACTATTGCCACCCTTCATGCTGTACTCGACTTACTGAGTTAGTTGACAACTAGCCATAAACATATTATTTTATAGCTATGAGTTTGTCTCAAACTAACCAGCATCATCTGCATAGATTGCCGGAGCGAAACGGTTAGTTAACTAGTGTCTTGAAATACTAAACGCCGGATCGTCTCCGGCGTTTTTTTAATCCCGATGAATCAGATCATTAATGCTAAAATGGAGTAAATTATGGCACTTTCAACCCAACCGTATAAAGGCGCACGGGATTTTTACCCAGAAGATAAGCGTCTGCAGAAATATATGTTTCGCATAATACGCGAAACCGTTGAGAAATTTGGCTACGAAGAGTACGATGCGCCACTACTTGAACCATTAGAGATATACATGGCAAAAACTGGCGATGAGATTGTTAATGATCAAACGTATGCCTTTGAGGATAGGAGCGGGCGTAAAGTTGCTGTGCGACCGGAAATGACACCGTCAGTTTCACGCATGGTAGCAGCGCGACGGCAAGAATTAAGCTATCCACTTCGACTCTATAACATTGGCAGCCGTTGGCGTTATGAACGACCGCAGCGCGGTCGTAATCGCGAATTCTTCCAGCTCGACGTAGATATATTTGGAGTGGAAGGTCTAGATGCCGACAAGGAAATAATCCAAGTCGCTGATGCCGTCTTAAAGGAATTTGGAGCAGAGACAAGTAGCTACCAAATTAAAGTTAATTCCAGAAAGGCTGTCAGTGAGCTCCTTGAGCGGTTAGGATTTTCAGAGGATTCGGTTCCAAAAGTGATTGGCCTTTTTGATAGAGTTGGTAAGGAAAGTTTTAAAGCCTATTTGGAGAATAACTTCACAACTGAAGAAGGTGCCCTGCTCAATGGTTTCTTAGAAGAGACTTCTTCTGAAGATATTTTGAAGACCAACGCTGGTCATAACTTAGCAAAACTGGTTGAGGAATTAAAAAGCGTCGGAATCGCAGTAGAAGTGGATTTAAAAGTCAACAGGGGTTTTGCATATTACACGGATATTGTTTTTGAGGTTTTTGATGCCGACCCAGATAATAATCGATCAATGTTTGGCGGTGGCCGTTATGATGGCCTCGTCGGATTGTTTGGGGTTGAACCCATTAGCTCAGTTGGTTTTGCTATGGGTGATGTAACTCTTCAAAATTTCTTAGAAGCCAAGCAGTTAATCCCGCAGCTTCCTAGCGAGACCGATCTCTACATAGCACTTCTGAATATTCCTTACGAACAAGTACAGACTATCCTCTCTCAGCTACGTGCTGGTGGAGTAAATGTCGCGGTAGATACTACGGGGCGAAAAATAGGCAAACAACTGCAAGTGGCAAGCAAAAAAGGCCTCAATTACTGTCTTATTATTGGCGAGGACGAGCTGAAAAGTGGTAAGTTTACGCTGCGCAATATGCAATCGAGTAGTGAAGAAAAAATATCGCTTGACGATATCGTCAACAAGTTTGCAAAATAAACCAAGCCTTGTAAGCAATTTCGCTGCAACAGTGAGAAGCCCCAGCTAAGCTGGCTTATGGAGGTGTGGATGTTTACGGTATATTTTCTTCTGTTCATTGTTATAGTGGTTGTACCACTGTTACTCGCGCTCTGGTTGCTGCGTCACTGGACGTTTGAAGCCACTGGTCGTGATCTCGAAACCGAAAGTCTCCGGAAACGCGACTGGCGTAAACTATCATCCGAACAACAAATTCTACTACTTGTGTTGACCATACCGGCTGGCCTCTTATTACTGATAGTTGTTATTTATCTTATTGCTGGCGTACTGAAAGCATAATTGCCTCTGGTCGATAAATCGGTCTAAAGCTGGTATAGTGGGCAGTTATGCGTGTGACCAAGAAGATGGTATCTGATACTGAAGTCAGTTTGACACTAATTGCCGACAGCGATTACTTACACCCAATTAAAGAGGCGGTTGTCCAGCGTTTGAGTTCGCAGGTCAAATTGCCAGGTTTTCGAGCTGGTAAAGCGCCACTTAATTTAGTGGAAAAACAGCTTGATCAAGCGCAATTACAGTCTGAGTTTCTCGATACGGCCCTTAATCGTCTCTACCAAGCAGCCATTCAGAGTGAAGATCTTCGGCCTGTGGCCAATCCGGAAGTCAATCTTAAAAAATTTGTGCCATTTAGTGAATTAGAGTTTGAACTCAAGGTTGAAGTGGTTGGTCCGGTGGTCTTACCTGATTACACCACCATAAAAATGACTAAGCCGGCGTTTACGGTCACGGCCAAAGAGGTTGACGATGTAATCAAAAACCTTCGGCAGCGGGTGGCTAGACGAGAGGATGTGGTACGACCGGCTCAAGACGGCGATCAAGTGATGATTGATTTTACGGGCCGCGATAGCCAGGGGCAACCAGTCCAAGGCGCTGACGGCAAAGATTATCCGCTGGTTCTTGGCAGTGACGCATTTATTCCGGGGTTTGAGAAGAACTTGATTGGCCTTCGGGCCGGTGAGCACAAAACCTTTGAACTGACATTTCCTAAAGATTACGGCGTCAAAGCCCTCGCCAGTAAACAAGTAAGCTTTGACGTCACGGTCAAGAGCGTTCAGGTTATTATTGAACCAGCACTCGATGATGCCTTTGCCGCTCAAGCCGGACCATTTAAAACCCTCGACGAATTAAAAGCTGATATTAAAAAGCAGCTGACCCAAGAGCGTGAGTATGAAGCCGAGCGCAAGCTTGAAAATGAGCTGGTCAAGGAAATTACTGCCAAAAGCAAGGTCGCTGTACCGAAAGCCTTGGTTGAAGAACAAATTCGCCTCGCCGAGCAAGAAGAGCGCCGCAACCTTAGCTACCGCGGTCAGACCTGGCAAGAACACCTAGCCGATGAAGGTGTGAGCGAAGATCAGCATCGTGAACGCAATCGTCCTCAAGCTGAAGAGCGGGTGAAGGCAGGATTGGTGTTGGCCGAAATAGCCGCTCAGGAGAAAATTCAGCTTCTTCCAGGTGAGCTCGATACTCGTATACAGCTTTTAAAAGGCCAGTACACTGATCCGAAAATGCAGGCTGAACTCGATAAACCAGAAAACCAACAGGATATTGCCTCACGCATCATAACCGAAAAAACACTCGCTAAGCTGCGCGCCTACGCTGGGGTAAAATAGAATTATGGCCAAGAAAGAAAGTACACCTAATAAGGAACAAAAGAAGGAACGCTCGACTTTGTCTCGGCTGCTAGGCGGCGTCGCCTTGGTGGCCGCCGGCATCATTGGGCTCAATTTTATTAGCCACTCAATTGGAAATTTGACACATCGCCCGCGTTAGCAGTTGCTTTTATCTATTCAATTAATTATGTTGGTGCAATAAGGGATCGATTGCTGTGAGTTATGAAACAGAGCCGGATATTGTGCGGCGCGCCGAATGGCTTGCCCAAGAGGCTCAGCGCTACATTGAAGACCGCGAAGCCTGCGAAGCCGGTCATATTATGGGTGGTTGCTCATTGCTGCTTGGCGCTTATTTTTCGATTGTCGGTCACAGCAGCCCACAAGAATTTGAAATGGCCCTATTCTCAGAGCTCAGCCTCATCTTTGGAGCATTCTCAATTGTGCTAAGCGGCGCACAGCGCGTTCATAACTATCTCCATCACTCTCGCCAAGTGGATAGTATCGATTAGCACTCTTGCATTGCGAGTGCCAATTAGCTATACTATTGGAGAAGTAATTGAGGTGTAGGAATGTTTATCAAAGACGATAAAGAGACAGTTAAGTCGCAAGTTTTGGTACCAACGGTTATTGAGCAAGAGGGTCGTTTTGAGCGGGCTTATGATATCTACTCGCGTTTGCTGCGCGATCGCATTATCTTTATTGGCGATGATGTTAACCCCCATACCGCTAACCTGATAGTGGCACAGCTCCTCTTTCTTGATAATGAGAATCCTAATAAAGATATCTTCCTATATATCAATAGCCCCGGCGGCAGTGTCTACGACGCCCTGGCTATTTACGACACTATGCAATACGTCAAAAGTGATGTCCAAACGGTTGGCATTGGGGTCCAGGCCAGCGCCGCCGCCTTCTTACTTACGAGCGGGGCAAAGGGTAAGCGTTTTCTTTTATCTCACGCCACCGTTATGATCCACCAGCCATCGAGCGGTACGCGTGGTAAAGTAACTGACCAGGAAATTGATCTAAAAGAAGCCTTGCGGGTTAAGAAGTTACTTGAGCAAATCATGGCCAAAAATACTGGTCAAAAAATTGAAAAAATCCACGTTGATATGGAGCGCGACTTTTGGATGACAGCTGATGAGGCCAAGAAGTACGGCTTAGTCGACGATGTGATTACTGCGCCACCCAAACCTGCATAAAAACCGGTTAAGCGCTGAAAATTCTCATGGTTAGCGACGAATAGTCGTATATTATCAGGATGTTAATTTTTGGAGCCAGTATGATTACTCCTCTAGAGGCAGGTTTTAGGTATAAGAATCCCGATTCTGACATAGCCTATATTGAAGTTACCCCCGTCAATCCACACAATCCTCAGGATTATCCACGCTCAGTTGAGGGAACTGCACACATATTTCAAGCGGTTATGAATGAAGCGTGGACTGAGCAACTCAAAGAGCGTTTTCAGCCAGAAGACATCACGAAGACCGTTTCACCCGAGAATACAGCGCTGGTACGTGCTCAGACAGACCGGTTAAGAAGTGGGAACCAGCCTGATGCACCAGCATACGTACTGGCGCACTACCCAAGTCGTACCCACATGTTTTATGATGGGATAGGCAAGGCACTCGAGGTCAAACGATTATTGCGCCCAAATCTGGCAGATATTAGTAATGTTTTTGTTTCACCTCGTTCACAATCCAAAGGAATGGGCTCGGCTATTACACGAACTTTGCTCGATGCTTTCCCGGTGGACATGCAGACAGCCGTCTACGATTTCCCGTTTAATAGACGTACGGTAGCATTACTGGGACGAATTGGTTTTTCAGCCAAAAAGACATGGCAGAAAACTTATTTTGGTCAAAAGGTTGATCAGACCTGGTTTGAAGGCCCCGAGGTTGGTGAACTCATTGAGACAATGGAAACAAAAAGACCTTGGTTAAGGGAGCGTCAACCAAGGCCAATAAATTGGTAGGCTCTTGACTCATAACTCATAACACGTTAAGCTTCTATACAGAAGTAGGGTAAGTGGGTAGTGCTCTAGTTGTCGACGACTAGGCACACAAAACATCCACCTTAGTGATCTTCGCGCGAAATAACTAACAGCAAAACCCAAAATACTCAAGCAAAATGTATCACTAATGCCTGTCGGAGGCCCTTCTTAGGGGCGGGCCAGGCAACCTAACGGGAGACTGTATGGCAAAAGGTGCGGCGACCAAACTTAAACCGTCACAAAAACGGCTGTATTTTACGACAAATGATGATGCAATCGATCTACCCAATCTTGTAGATCACCAAAATCGCTCCTTCCAATGGTTTGTGGACGAGGGCCTAGGTGAGTTATTGGCCGAAATTAGTCCTATTGATGACTATACCGGCACTAAATTATCACTGCATTTTAAAGATTATCGCTTTGAGGATCCGAAGCTGAGTGAAGCCGAAGCACGAGAAAATAATGTTAGCTTTGAAGCGCCGCTGAAGGCCACCGTCGAACTAACCAATAAAGTCACCGGCGAAGTCAAGGAACAAGAGATTTATTTGGGTGATTATCCGTGGATGACGACCCGCGGGACCTTTGTTATTAATGGTGCAGAGCGCGTCGTAGTAAGCCAGCTGATTCGCTCGGCGGGCGTCTTCTTTACATCCGATCTCCATGGTACGCACAATTTGTATGGGGCAAAAGTGATTCCTGGCCGGGGAGCCTGGCTGGAATTTGAAACAGCGGCCAACGGAGCCCTCTATGTCAAGGTGGATCGTAAGCGCAAAATACCGGTTACGACGCTGCTAAGAGCACTCGGGCTGAGTGATAACCAAATGCGTGAAGTCTTTAAACATGTCGACCAAGGCCAAACTGATTATTTGGAATCGACGCTTGAGAAAGATCCAACTCGCGGCGTCAATGAATCATTGATTGAAGTCTACCGCCGTCTCCGTCCTGGCGACCTCGCGACCGTCGATAATGCCCGTAGCTTGCTAGAAAATATGTTCTACAACTACAAGCGCTTTGATTTTAGCCGCGTCGGACGCTACAAGATTAATAAGCGACTCAACTTAGATGTCCCCAACACGCTCGAAAACCGCATCATGCGCCTGGAGGATCTCATTGCTATAGTTGCGGAAATTATCCGGCTCAATAATACCCAGGAGCCGGCAGATGACATTGACTCTTTGGCAAATCGCCGTGTCAAGCTGGTTGGTGAGCTGGTACAGCGTCAGTTCCGTATTGGTTTGCTGCGCATGGAGCGCAACACCAAGGATCGCATGAGTATGAGCGAAATAGAGACCGTCACCCCAGCTCAGCTGATTAATGCTCGCCCGGTGGTGGCTGCGGTGCGCGAGTTCTTTGCCTCTAGCCAGCTTTCGCAGTTCATGGAC
>CAYTTW010000013.1:0-17807 GCA_964441005.1 uncultured Candidatus Saccharibacteria bacterium
TAACTGGGCGAGAAAACGTCTTTTTAAACGGTGCATTGCTGGGCTTTAACCGGCGGGAGATGCACCACATGTACAACGATATCGTTGATTTTGCTGAGCTCGAGCGTTTTATGGACCAAAAACTCAAAAACTATTCGTCGGGCATGCAAGTTCGTTTGGCTTTTTCTATCGCCATCCGGGCCCACAGTGACATTCTGCTCATCGACGAAGTCTTAGCGGTTGGTGATGCGGCTTTTCAGGCTAAATGTTTTGACCACTTTGCCAAGCTGAAGCAAGAGGGCAATACGGTTATTCTCGTCTCGCATGATCGCAATTCTCTGCAGCGCTTTTGTGACCGAGGCATCTTTATTAATGACGGACAGATTCAAGACGTTGGTCCGATTGCCCAAATCCTCGCCAGCTATAACGAAATTGTGCTCGAAGAGTTAGATACGGCCTCCGAGACCAAGCCTGATAAAGCCTCAAACCGGCAACGAGCTAAAAAGGCTCAAATTACGACGACCGAAACACTCTCCACCGCGGGTAAGCCGCTGCGCCGCTTTACGCTCGGCCAACCCATTGTTATTCGTTTTAAGGCTGAAATTCGTCAGGCTATCACCAATCCAATTTTTGGGGTAACGGTTTGGCAGCGCGACGTCAATAAGCCGATCTATGCTACGAATACCACCATAGAGAAACAGGACCCCACGGGGCAGTTTAAGAAAGGTAATAGCGTGGTGTTTCGGGTGACGCTACCGACTAATTTGAACGAGGGAGAGTACTATATTGAGCCGGCCGTGGCTAACGAGGCCGGGACGGCCTTCTTTGACCAACAGCGCGAGGCTGCCCACTTCTTTATTAGTGGCGGCAATAATCCTTTCTCGACGCTGGCCGAGAATAACTCAATTGTTATTGAGCGCCATACATGAGCCAAAAGGTCTGTACTAATTGTGGCCAACCGGCGGTCTATGAGCATGTTCAGCCAGTCGACACCGCCCTCAGTGCTACTTGGGAATTATCGCCTCGGCTGACCGAACTGTTTAACGTGCGCGAGGGGTCGATATGTACTCACTGTGGTGCCAGCATTCGGGCTCAAGGCTTGGCGCGGGCTATTTTGCAGTCCCGCCTGGGTTTTGGGGCTACCAATTTGCGTCAATGGGTGGAGCGGGCTAATGACCACGGGCTCAAGGTCTGTGAACTCAACAGCTGTCATCGCCTCCACGATACCCTGACGCAGCTCAAGCAGCTGGCCTATTCAGAATTTGGCAGTGATAATGAGCAAAACATCGAAGCACTTACCTACGCCGATAAAAGTTTTGACTTGGTGCTGCACAGCGAGACGCTCGAGCACGTCAGTCGGCCGGGCGTGGCCATGGATGAGTGTCGCCGGATTCTCAAGCCCAATGGTCTGATATTGTTTACAACTCCAGTAATTTGGACCCGCCTAACCCGTCAGCGAGCTGAGCTCCAAGACGAGCGCCTTATCAATAAACTACCGCCGTCCTATCATGGGCAACAGACCGCGGATTATCTGGTTTTTTTTGAGTACGGCCGCGATATTGATCGCTACTTAGGTGTCGATGTCGTCTTACAAGACTGGCGTCATCAAAACTATGTTTTTCATTCCGCTAAAAAACCCTCTAAAATAAATCTATTCACCAAATGGCAGTTGATGGGATTGCAACAACTTGCCGTGCGATCAAGAAGGAACCCAGATGAATAAGCCCAAGCCCCAAGCACTCGAGGATACGGGAGAGCGCATGATCCCCGAATTTAGTCGCGGCAGCCTGATCTACGCCGAGCACATGACCCGCTACATTGCGGCTCAACCATTAGCCAAAGGCAAAGTGGTACTCGATATTGCCTCGGGCTCTGGATATGGGTCGAAACTACTGGCCGAGCAGGCACGTAAGGTCTATGGCATTGATGTGGACGCCGCCTCGGTGGCTTACTCGCAGGCCCATTTTGGGGGCAAAAATATTGAGTATAAAGTCGGCGACGGCGTAAAGATTCCACTTGATGATGCCGAGGTTGATTTGGTGGTTAGCTTTGAAACCATCGAACACATTGAAGATTATCAACAATTTATTCGCGAGGTTCGTCGTGTCCTTAAACCAGATGGGTTAGCTATTATTTCAACGCCAAATGATTTGGAATTTGCTGAGGGTAACCACTTTCACGTACATGAGTTTACCTATGAAGAGTTGGTAAAAGTCTTGCACAAACAGTTTGCCAATGTTGCTTCCTACTACCAGGCAACGTGGAAATACGTGGCCGTTGGTGAGGAAGAGCTGTTTGCCACGCCCGAAGCAGCGACGAATATCGCAACGGTCAATCTGGCCCCCCTCAAGCAACCACAGTACCTCTACTTCTACTTGCTCTGTAGCAACCGCCAAATAACCGAAAAAATAGAACCCTTGGCCGCCACCGGCGAGCATTACAGTGAGCGCACTATGATTAACAATTTCAACATAACCAAAGCCGAGTTAGACTCTCGAGCCGCTAAAGTTGTTGAGCTCGAGTCACAAGTAACAACCAGCGAACAGGCACGAGAAGCCATAGAAGCCCAGCTCCAACAAGCGCAGACCGCGCTGCAGGAGATTCGTAATAGCCGCTTGCATCAAATGGCCGACCGCTTATCGAAAGCCAGACACCGCCTGCATCGGCGAGGAAAATAGGTATGGCCCTCAAGAAAAAACTGCGAGATGGGGTCTCGGCCTCGCTCAAACTGGCTAAGCGCACGGCGGGCCGCTCTAAAACGCTCAAACGGATTGCGCGCAACTTAATTCTCGAGAACCTCACGCTTGAGGTGCACGCTCAGGAGTGGAGTAGTTATCAACGCTGGTTTGCCAGGCACAATCCTGATGCTATTGCCATGGCGGCTGAGCGCAATGAACTTAAAAAGTTGACGTACCAACCACTTATCTCGATCTTGACACCAACCTACAACACCGACCTTGAGCACTTGCGCGAGTGTATTCAATCGGTCCAGTCTCAGACATATCAGAACTGGCAACTCTGCATCGTCGATGACGCCTCACCCAATGAAGAAGTGCGAAGCATCATAGAAGAATTTGCGAAAGCTGACGAGCGCATTGCTTACAGTTTTCGTAAACAAAACGGCCATATTTCAGCGGCCAGTAACGATGCCCTAAAACTAGCCAAAGGCGAATTTATAGGCCTCCTCGACCACGACGATATTCTGTGGCCCAATGCCCTCTTTGAAGTGGTCAAAGCTCTCAACGCCGACCAACAATTAGACTTCCTCTACAGCGACGAGGATAAAATTCACCGGGATCGTTTTGACCACCAACATCCCTTTTTCAAGCCCGACTGGAACCCCGAGTTTCTGGAAAGCGTCAATTACATTACGCATTTTGCCGTTCTTCGAAAAAAGCTGATTGAACAGGTTGGTGGTTTTCGGAGCGAATACGATGGTGCCCAGGATTGGGATTTATTCTTACGGGCTGGCTATGCCACAACGCACATTCATCATATCCCCACGGTTCTCTATAGCTGGCGGATGTCCGAGACTTCCACGGCTAGCAGCACCGAAGCCAAACCATATGTACGCAATTCGCAACAGGCTGCCATAGAAGAGAGTCTACGGGTCCGCGGACAACGTCACGCCGAAGTAACCCGGGGGATGTCGCGCGATTACTGGACGGTGGTCTACCCTCCGCCCAAGACCGCCAAGGTTTCCATTGTTATTCCAACTAAAAATCAGCTGCCAATCGTCAAACGCTGTGTGCAGTCAATTGTGACCAAAACCACCTTTCGTAATTACGAAGTCATATTGGTCGACACTGGCTCGACGGACGCCAAAGTATTCAATTGGTATAAGGCAATATCGAGCAAACATCCTCACATCAAGGTCGTCGACTGGCCCGAGCAACCATTTAGCTACGCTCGCGCCTGCAACTTTGGTGCCAGCCAAGCCACCGGTGACTACCTGGTCATGCTCAATAATGACACCGAGGTGCTCACGCCAAACTGGCTCGAACTACTGCTGAGTGATGCGCAACGAGATGGTGTCGGCGCTGTCGGCTGCAAGCTATATTACCCCGATGGCAAGCACATTCAACACGCCGGCACTGGCGTGGGCCTGGGTGGTTTTGCCGCTAACCTGCTCTCGCCACTGCTGGCCAACCAACTAACTGTCCTGCAGCACCTCTACGCCAATACGCGGCACGAACTGTCGGCGGTGACGGCGGCCTGCTTGATGATTAAAAAGTCACGCTTCGACGAAGTTGACGGTTTTGATGAACAATTTAGAGTAACCTATAACGATGTCGATTTATGTTTGCGCCTAAACCAAGCGGGCTACCGGACTATTTACAATCCATCGATTGAACTATTACATCACGAATCCATCAGTGTTGGTCTGCCACATAAAAGCCAGCGCGACAATCAGGAGTTCAAGGCCGCTCAAGCTTTATTTAAAAAGCGCTGGCAAGCGGTCATTACACACGATCCACACCTCAATCCTAATCTTAGCAAAGACAACGCCAACCTAGAGCCCCGCACCAATTAGTTCTTAGCGTGTATAGAGGGGGACCACCGCCCCATCGGGAGTGACGGCAGGGTAGGCAGTGTGTTGCACTTCTGTCAGTTGCTGATAGTTGCTGCCGGCGCTGTAGGACACCACTTCGACGTTACCCGAGCTATGATTCAGGCGAATAAAGCTAATATCACCATTTGGCTTAAAGCGGGGGACCACCGCTCCATCCGGCGGAACTGCCGGATAGGATGTATGAATAATTTCGGTTAACTGCTTAAAGCCACTACTAGCGCTGTAGGACACCACTTCGACATTCCCGGAACTATGATTTAGCCGAATAAAGCTGAGGTCGCCACTGGGTTTATACAGCGGAATGACCGCGCCATCGGGCGCCACTGCGGGGTACGAAGTATGTTGTATCTCGGTGAGCTGACGGTACCCGCTGTCGGCGCTGTAGGACACCACTTCGACATTCCCGGAACTATGATTTAGCCGAATAAAGCTGAGGTCGCCGTTTGGCTTAAATAAGGGCACCACCGCTCCATCGGGCGCTACGGTGGGGTAGGAGGTGAGATGGTAGTCAGACAACTGCCGAAAGCCGCTACCGGCACTATAAGCCACTTCTTCGACATTCCCGGAACTATGATTCAGACGGATAAAGGCCAGGTCACCGTTGGGTTTAAAGCGAGGGATCACCGCCCCATTGGGTGGCACCGCGGGGTAGGAGGTCAGGTTCGAACGGGCCAGGACTGAATAATTACTAATTGACGAGTAGCCGAGCGACTCGACATTGCCGCTGTAGTGATTCAGCCGGATAAAGGTCAGGACATCGGTATTGGCATCAGACGTCGTCGGGCCAAACCAGTCGTTAAAGTAGCGCCAAAAGTTACGATTTCCGTATGAACTGCAGTTATCACCGCTGCCATAGAGATTGTTAAGGGCCGCAGCATTGGGCTGGTAGGGCGTGTAGTTGTATAGATCGGCTGTGGCGTTGGTTTGCATGAAGATATTGCCATTGCCACAATTTCCACTAGGGTTGTATTGCACGGCGCTGGTGCGGCCGCCGGCAAAGGAGAAGCTTCCTGGGTTGGCCTGGTATTTTTTAAATTGGCGGGCGGCGTAGTACAGCTGATTAAAAAGGCCGGCATACTGGGGATCACACGGTGCGGTATCGGGGCAACCAAAACCGGCGGCTTTATCATACTCGACGGGCCATGGCCAATCGTCGGTGACCAGCGCCTGCTCCTTCTGCAGTAGAACAATCATCACCTGTGGATTGATGCCACAGGCTCGTGCGGTGTCGTAAATAACCTGCGCGGCCGAAACATTATTCTGGGACCCGATAGCGTTACAGTAGGCATCAGCGGCCATGTTATTTTCGTTGGTGTGGTAATCCTTGAGACAGGTATACGGCGGATTATAACCCTTGCTCTGGGAGTAGGCGCGCCGGGTGGTGCCACCGTAAGCCTGATCGCCGTTGGTATCGCAGCTTGGCACCTTGCTACTGAGAAAACCTTGAATGCTCTGGGGCGTCATGGTTCCGGTGTTGAAAAAGATCGTGTCATCAATGATACGACCAGAATTAAACTGGTTTCCGCCTGCAGCTAGTCCGTGCCCTAAGGGCAAACTGCTCAGGAGGATGGCAAGGATAGCGATGAATAATAAACGAAGTCGCATCATAAGACTATTTTACCTCGAATGTCTTGGCAGCCGAGGTTCCACTATGGTTGGTTGATTTATAGCTGACGACGGCACTCCAGGTGCCAGCACTCATGACGCCGTGGCCGTTGTTATCAATACTGAACGTTGGGCAGGTGGTATGCGTGGCGTCGGCAATGCCAGTTTGAGTCCGCGTGACATTTGAACCGTCTTTGCTCAAAGTCAGGGTACACGTGCCACCATCTTCAAAAACACCGGTGACGTACGAGCTTACCTTTACCGTTTGCTCTTCTTCGCCGGCATAGCTAATAATCACGTTATCGCCACTGGCCGCGGGAGGGCTTGTTTGACCATTATCCTTGGTGGCCTGGCTGGGTGGATTTTGATTGGCCAGGGCCTGTTTATTGTTCTCTACATCAGCCTTCGCAGCGGCGTCTTGGGTGGCTTGGCTAGCACCGGGCGAACTCGTTCTGGCACTATGCTTTGACGTGCGTTGCCACTGCCAATAAAATCCAGCTACCCCGAGCAATACTAGGATGAGGAGGGCAACTATGAGGCGCGGTGTCCGCCGCGGTTTGCGAGTTCGTACTTTGGCCATTGTTTGTTTGATTATACTGAGTAAATTTTAACAGCGAAAGCATAAGAGGTCAAGACAGGTGATGGACGCCATAGATCCAGGCTTGATAGAAAATAATCAGCTGAATAATCGTTAAGCCGACTAAAACAGCCCGTGATGATTTTGCCAAACTTTTTCCGAGCAGCACGAAGAGCAGGATCATCGTCAGGTATGAGCCTTGGTGGACGACCGTGCTGCCGGGGTGAAACATTACCAGGAGCCAAAAGAGCAAACTGCCACCCAGCAGCCAAAGCAGTTCCTTATCAAAACGGTCCCATAATTTTCGGATGCCCAGATACACCAGGGCCAGAAAGCCGACCGTGAAGGTTTCAAGCGCAAAAAAGGTACTGAAGAAGGTTAGCGTTTTCCAGTCACTGCAACCTTTAACGGTTTTGTACAGATCAATTGGCCGACACCCAGCTTCAAACCGAAAGTTGCCATTAAAGAGAGCCGCGACGTTGGCTTGTTTGTTATGGAGCCACTGGTGAAAGCTTAGTTTTTGGTACTCCTGGATGATTGTCTGCACGGTGCCGCGCGTATCGGCATAAGAAGTGACATCGGCAAAATGATATTTAATTAAACGATCTGAGGTAGTAATAGAACTCTTAAAAACTTGCCACGGCGCCAAGAAAGCCAAGGCCAGCACAACCGCGATGACCAAGAACTTAAGATTGAGCTGTCGACGCCATTTTTTGGTGCGGAGCAGCTTATAGAGTTGAATAGCGACAAAGGGCAATAGCGTAAACATGACGTTGGTATGCGACAACATTCCCAGGCATATGAGACCAATCGCCACGGGTGCATAGCGGTACGATTCTTTGGTAATGGCTTCACCAAGGTACGGTGTCATGGCGGCTAGGACCAAGCCGGCTGAGAGAAATTTTGGCCACACAAAGACCGAATTAAGGAAGAAGAAACCCGTCGCGCCAAAGCCAATAAATAGGAGGACTTGCGTCCAGCGCTCCAACTTGAGTTTACGGAACAGACCCCACAAAGCGCCGACCCAGCTGATCTTCAAGAAAATGGATAAGACATTATAGTAGTGGCCGCGTAGCGATTGGCGGGCACCTTGCGTGAAGTCCATGATTGGCAAGCTTGTGCCAATCTGTACCGGTGGCCGATCGGCAATCGTCCAGTCAATGACGAGGGCACGCGGTTTATGTTGCAGGACAAAATCGGCGTACATTTGGGGCAAGCCATTATCGAGCGGCATATTTTGGATGGCACAAAATGTCTGGTTCACGACGCGGCGATTATCAACACCATTGGCATAAATGCGGCAACTATAGAGCAACGATGTGTAAACACTAAAGAAAAGCAAAGTCAGCAGCAAGGGAATCACGTAAAAGGTGCGGACCAGCTTGAACTGGGCCGAAGACTTTTTCAAACTGAGAATCAAAGAAACAAAGGCCGGTAAGGCCAGCAGAATGAGGCCAATAACGAGATAATGGGCCACGGTCGTATTGGCGAGATAGATATAAAACAGGAAGTAGTAAACAACTAAGCTAACCGCCAGACTGCAGATATAAAGAAACTCCTTGGGGAAGAGCCGCCGGTTAATAATTCTGAGAGCCACCCACAAGCCAAGTACCATAAAAGAAAACGCATAGCCCAACAGCCAAACAATCACTCTACCCTCCAAGCGCTCATTGGCTCCTATTATACAGCAAACATAAGGTCGTTCGTGGTCCAGAATGAGGACAAAGCCCACTGCGGTGTGGTACTTTAAAGTGAATGGCCTCCGCGCAATCTCGATCACGATCTGTCGCTCAGCAACCGGCCCGCCCCCGTGCCGGCTGGTTCCAACGCCATCGTCCCAACCTCCTGGCCTGCGGACTGATTATTCTGGTGGTGCTACTGGCCAATAGCATATTTCTGCTGGGGCTCGCGAATCCTAATCCTTTGCAACAACGCTCGGGCCTAGCCACCTCGCAAACCAATGGGCCGCTGAGTGGACTCAATACCATTGATCCCAATGACGGTTTCACCACCCAGGCTCTTGGTCATCAGGCCGCCGAACAGTGGCGCCATGGCCATATACCCTTTTGGAATTACTACGAAAGCGTCGGGACGCCACTCGCTGGCGAAATGCAGTCGCAGGCGCTATCGCCATTTGTGCTGTTGTTTAGCTGGTCCAACGGCGGACTGGCCTTTGAGATACTGATGGAAATCATTGCCGGCATTGCCACCTTTTTCTTTCTGCGCCGCCTCAACTTACGCCGCAGTGTCGCCATCATGGGCGGGCTGGCTTTTGCGCTCAACGGCACTTTTGCCTGGTTGCACAACGCTGTCTTTAACCCCGTGGCTTGGCTGCCGGTCATGCTCCTCGGTGTCGAAATCGCCCTGGCTTACACACTCAAAAAGCGAGCCTATGGCTGGCTTCTCTTAATGCTGGGGATAGCTTTGTCGTTGTACGCTGGCTTTCCCGAGACCGCTTTTATCAACCTCCTGCTGGTTGGCGTCTGGTCCTTGGCCCGTCTGATAATGCTCGATAAGCCACTGCGTCTGGCCTTACTAAAGAAGTTGCTGGTTGGGGCCCTTGGCGGTCTGCTGTTGGCGGCACCAGTGCTGGTAGCTTTTGCTAGTTACTTGCCACAGGCCGATGTTGGTTGGCACGGTGGTGCTATTGGCAATGTTGGTCTCGACCCTATTGGCATTCCGGCTCTGCTAATGCCCTACGTGTACGGACCCATTTTTGGTTTGATCGGTTGGGCCAAAACCACCCATCTGGCGGCTTTTTGGGGCAGCGTTGGCGGCTACTATGCGGTGACGGTTTTTGTGCTGGCGCTCTACGGACTACTATCCAAAGCCCCCCGCTGGTTGAAAGGAGTTCTCACTGGCTGGATCGTCATTGCACTGCTCAAAACGTTTAGTTTTCCGGTCGTGACCAAGCTCGTCAATCTAATCCCTACCATTAAAAGCGCTGCCTTTTACCGTTATGCGCCGCCGTCCATTGCCTTTGCCCTGATTGTTATGGCGGCGTGGGGCCTACAGCGACTGCTCGACGAAGGCAGAGTCACTAAAAAACTACTAATGACAGTCGGGGCTGCGCTTTTGGTGATCGTTGGTTTGGCTGCTTTGGCTCGAACGGCCTCGGCCGATTTTGCAACCGCGCCACACTACAAAGTCTGGGCCATTGCCTCCGTTTTGGTTGCCGTGGTGTTCCTGCTGCTTATGCCGCTGGTTACGCACGTGGTGAAGCCTAGGTTCCTCGCTGTTATACTGGTGGGCTTAGTGACTGTGGAGTCGCTCATCTTTTTCATGGTTCCACAGCTGTCGACGCCCAAACTCCAAGTCGATACCACTCCGATTAGTTTTCTGCAGCAACACCTGGGGCTAAACCGGTTCTATACGCTGGGGCCAATTGAGCCAAATTATGGCTCGTATTATGATGTGGCCTCAATTAATCAAAATGATTTGCCTGTTCCCAAGGCCTGGAGTGAGTATCTGGTTAAAAACCTCGACACCAACACCACGGGCCTGAACTTCACCGGTAATTATCGAGCTAATCCCGCTGGGCCCTCTTCCTTCGCCGAATTTGTCGCTCACATTGATAATTACCGGGCGGTTGGCGTCAAATATCTCGTTACTAATCACCTGGCCCTCACCGATGTTGACCCCGGCAGTTATGGCCTGACGCCTGTCTTTAGTAATGGCGCGATGGATATTTATGAAGTTTCTAACCCGAGTCCCTACTTTGTGTCACCCAGTAATTGCCAGCTCCAGCCGCGGTCGCGCGATGAAGTCACCGTCACCTGTCCTCAGGGCAGCGAGTTAGTGCGTAAAGAACTGTTTGTGAAGGGCTGGAGTGCACGGGCGAACAATAAGGCGCTGGCCGTTACCTCGGAAGCCGGGCTCTTCCAAAAAGTAAAGGTCCCAGCCGGCACCACCACACTCAAATTTAGTTATCTACCGCCGCACATGCTGCTCGGCTACGCCGCTCTAGCCGTGGCCGCTCTAGCCGTTGCCATTCCGTATTTACCGCGCCGTCGCGTCACGGTCATTGATAAAGTGCAAGGGTGGTTGGCCTAAGTAGTTTTAGCCGTCGGCTTTTTGTAATCGCCGCGCGACAGCCATTTTTCGAGTAGACAGTACAGAATAATGTAAAAGTAGCGGCTGCCCATTTCTTTGAGTTTGAGCTTTGATTCGCCGGCCTTGCGGTTGGTCCAGTAGTTTGGCAGTACAGAGTAGCTGTAGCCACGCACAATAACTTTGAGCGGTAGCTCGACGGTCAAGTTAAAGTGATGGCTCATGTAGGGCTTGAGGCCTTCCAGCGTCTCACGTTTGTAGAGTTTGAAGGCGTTGCTGACATCGTTATAACGAATACCAAACAGAATGCGGATAATCAGGTTGGTAAAGCGGTTGAGGATAAGCTTAGTTTTTGGATAGTCAATGGTTTTACCGCCGCGCATAAAGCGCGAACCAAAGACCGCATCGTAGTCACCTTCCTGCATGCGTCGGTAGTAGGCCACCAGGTCAACTGGTCGATCGGACATATCGGCCATCACTATCGCCACACAATCACCACTATAGTGCTCGAGCCCATTGCGCACATTGAAGCCAAAACCATGGGGTGGTTTGTTATTGACGTAGCGAACCTCTTTGATTTCTTTGCTCAGTTTTTTGAGGATAGCTTCGGTGCGATCTTTGCTGCTATCGTTACTAACCAAAATTTCATGATCAATTTTCTCGGCTTTCAGTTTTTTATGAAAGGCACGGACGGTTTGCTCAATTGAACCCTCTTCATTGTAGGCAGGAATAACGACAGATAACTTCATAACTAACTCAAAATCGGCTTTAGCTCCGCTTCAAACTCCTTGATCCAATTGTAAATGTCGGTGACGGTTTGTCGAGCGTCTTTGTGCCAGGTGAGTCCCGATTTTTTCAGGAATTTCCGGCTATCGGTAATGAAAAAGCGCAAATCGGCCGGCCGGTCTTCTGGAACAGAATCAATGGGAATAGTATTGCCCGTTAGTCCCTGACATAAGCTAGTCAATTCCTGCAGCGAAACGCTATTGCTCAGTCCGCCACCAATGTTATAAGGTTCACCGACGTACTGATTGAAATGATTCAACTGGTGATCAATAGCTGTAAACAGGTCATCGATATGAATAAAATCACGGACCTGTTTGCCCGCGCCGCCATAGCCAATGTAGCTGAGGGACTGTTTAAAATAATGTTTAGCGACCCACAGCACGAACACGCCTTGGTCAACTTTGCCCATCTGCCACGGACCAGTAATGACGCCGCAGCGGTCGATAATGGCTGGCAGGCCGTAGGTGTCGACGTATTCGTTGATGATTAATTCCGAAGCCAGCTTGGTGGTGCCGTAGAGCGAACGAGGTTGATCGAGCGGGAAATTCTCGGCAATGCCCTCCGCCGAAGCGCCCGCGACCGATTGCTTATCCAGAATCTCAAAGCGAGTAGGCGTCTCTTTGTATTTAAGGTTATTAATATAGCTGATGGGGTAGATTCGGCTGGTTGATAAAAAAAGTAGCGCAGCGTTATGGCGGCGAGCCATTTCTAGGCAATTGATAGTACCGACCAAGTTGGTGTTGAGCAGGTAGTCTGGCGACGAATTAATGCCAGCCAGCACCGAGGGTTCGGCCGAACACTCCAGCAGCAGATCCATGTTGGCCACTTCCAAATCTTCTTTGTTGCGTATATCGGCGTGCTGGAAGTCAATACCGTGCTCTTTGAGACGTTTCAAGGATAGTTCCGAACCCCGCCGTTTGAGATTATCCAGGCACGTTATCTGCAGTTTAGGATAGGCCTGTTTGAGTTTGAGCGCGAGGTTAGAACCGACAAAGCCCGCGCCGCCGGTAATCACCACGTGTTTGAACTTCATAGTTCCAGACCCTGCAGCGCAGTAGTCTTGGCTTCTAATTCTCGAGCTTGACGCTCCAACAGGTCGGCTATTTCGCGCAGATTTTGGGCCTGGTTGCGCTTTTGATCAGCCAGCCCGGTAATGTCAGATTGGCGCAACGACTCTGGTTCTGGCCCAGATTCAGTCAACATGTACGGGCTGGTGACCTCCACTGCCGAGCACATTTCGCGCAGGATGGCGTCGGTGTCATATTCAAAGTCCCAGTCGGGGTAGTGACTCTTAAACTTGGAAACGTCGGAAATGTACCAAATGTGGTCGCCAATACGGTTTTCATCGCTCAGTTCAAAGTTGGCCTTGCGGTTTAAGAGTTTTTCAATCTTTTCAATGGCTTCCAGCATCGAAATATTGGAATTGCGGCTGCCGCCAATGTTATAGACCTCGCCGCTTCTAGGCTTTTGGTAGAATTGCCAAAAGGCATTCACCAGATCATGCGAGTGAATGTTGTCGCGCACTTGCTTGCCTTTGTAGCCAAAGATTGTGTACTTCTTGCCGGTGGCGATGCATTTAATTAGGTAGGCCAAAAAGCCATGCAGCTCGGCGCCGGAATGCGATGGCCCCGTCAAGCAACCGCCGCGGAAGACGGCCGTCTTAAAGCCAAAGTACTTGCCGTACTCTTGGACCATAATGTCGGCCGCCACTTTGGACGCGCCAAAAATGGAGTGCTTGGTATTATCAATGCTCATTGATTCGTCTATACCCTTGTAGTAGGGATGATCGGTGGGCAGCTCCCAACGTTTGTCGAGCTCAACGAGGGGCAGGCTGTTCGGCGTATCGCCGTAAACTTTATTGGTTGAGGTAAAGATAAACACGGCCTCCGGACAATACTGGCGCATATTTTCCAGCACGACCAAGGTGCCACTAGCGTTGACCGTAAAATCGGTAAATGGTTCGCGGGCGGCCCAGTCATGCGACGGCTGTGCGGCGGTATGAATAATCAAATCAAATTTGTGCTTTTTGAAAATTTTAGAGATGGCTTCGTTATCACGAATATCGGCATTGTAGTGCGTGTACTGTTTCTTGAGCTGCTTCTCGACTTTTTGGCGGTTCCATTCGGTGCTGGCCTCTTCGCCAAAGAAGTAGCTACGCATGTTGTTATCAATGCCAACAATTTCAAAGTCTTTTTCGGCAAAAAACTTGGCCGCTTCAGACCCAATTAAACCGGCAGATCCGGTAACGAGTGCTCGCATTCACATCCTCCAACGTATCTTAGACTTATATAGTAACATCATAATTTTGACGTCGCCAGAAGTTTGGCGTTTGTGGTGGCAATTATTGACGATGTACCGTTAAATTAAAGTAAATAATTTCCCAAATGGCCTTGAGGCCATCTGTAAAACCGATCTTTTTGCCCTGTTCTTTGCTGCGCCCGTAGTAGCTGATACCAATTTCGTAGACGGCCGCTTTACTTTTGGCGACGCGGGCCGTAATTTCGGGCTCAAAACCAAAGCGCTGCGACCTCAAATCTTTAGCCAGGTCTCGGGCTAGATCACCGCGCAGCATTTTATAGCAGGTTTCCATGTCGGTGAGGTTTAAACCGGTGAAGACGTTTGATAAAAATGTCAGGAACTTATTGGCGACCTGGTTACGATAATAAATAATCCGGTGCGGCTCACCACCAATAAAGCGCGAGCCATAGACGACATCGGCGTGACCCCGCTCAATCGGATACAGCAAGCGCTTGTATTCCTGCGGGTCGTACTCCAGATCGGCATCTTGGACGATGACAACATCACCAGTCGATTCCAGAATCCCACGCTTGAGAGCCGCGCCCTTACCTTGATTATGGTCCTGCAACAAAACCTTGATGTGCTTATGCTGCTTGGTTAGGTCCTTCAAAATGTCGCGCGTCCCATCCGTGGAATAGTCGTCGACAATAATAATTTCTTTTTGGGTGCTACCCAGGTCAACCTCGTCAATTTCGGCTAGAATATCGCGAATGGTGGCCTGTTCGTTATAACAAGGTATGACAATAGATAGCTTTTTCGTCTTCGCCATGCGGTTCTCTACTTAGCTGCTCCCATGCTACCATAGGAGGAGCCTGCGTGTCATCGGTGGGGACACACGAAGATGCACCAAAGTACAATTTGGTTTGTAGTATACTGGCAAAGCTAAATGGGGAGTAAGGTATGAAAATAGCAGTCGTTGGAACCGGCTATGTGGGCTTGCCCACGGGCGTTGCCTTTGCCGAGCATGGGCACGAAGTAACGTGCATTGATACAAATGCCGAACGCATTGCCAAACTCAGACGAGGAATTTCGCCAATTATTGAGCAAGGCTTACCTGAAGCGCTGCAAAATACCATTGAGTCGGGAGATTTACACTTTACGGATAACCTGCCCGAGGGAATTGACGGCGCCCAAGCCATTTTCTGTGCCGTTGGCACGCCCGAGACTGAAACCGGCGAAGCGAATCTCGAGTACGTTTTTAACGTCGCTCGCGACGTTGGCCGATTGGTCTCAGACTACACGGTATTCGTGAACAAAAGTACGGTGCCCGTCGGCACGGCCAAAAAGGTTCGTGAAGTTATTGCCGCCGAGACTGATGTGGCGGTTGATGTGGTATCAAATCCCGAATTTATGGCTGAGGGCCGCGCCCTGCAAGATGTTCGGGTGCCCTCTCGGATTGTTATTGGCACCTCTTCGCCACGCGCCCTGGAAGTAATGCGTGAGGTGTTTGAAAGTTTTATCCTCAAAGGCCAACCATTCCGCGTGATGAATGAAGAGTCGGCTGAGCTGACCAAACATTTATCCAATGGCTTTTTAGCCACCAAAATTTCCTACAATAACGAAGCGGCGACGCTCGCCCAGGCCGTTGGCGCCGACATTGAAGCCATCCGTATTGCCATGGGTGATGATCCGCGTATTGGTCGTGAATTTATGTATGTTAGCCCGGGCTGGGGTGGTAGTTGTTTCCCGAAAGACAGTCGGGCACTTATCTACACGGCGCAGCAGGCTGGCGTTGAACTACGCGTCATGAAAGCGGCTGATGAAGCCAATGATGCCAAGATGCAAGAATTGCCAACTAGCGTTATCGAGTACTTCGGTGGTGATTTAACCGATAAACGGATTGCCCTGTGGGGATTAGCTTTCAAAAAAGGTACCGACGATATTCGTGAATCAACCGCCATTGTAACTCTGGAGCGTTTACTGGCAGCGGGCGCGACGGTCGCCGCCTATGATCCGGCTGCCCTAGATAACGCCGTAGCGAAATATGGCGAGAACCAGCGCGTCACATTTGGTCAGCGCTACGACGTCCTGAAAGACGCCGACGCTCTGGTCATTGCCACTGACTGGGAGCAATTCCGGGTCGTCAATATGGCCCAACTCAAAGCCAACATGAACCAATCGGTGATTTTTGATGGCCGCAACATGATAGACTACCGGCTAGCCCAGCGCAGCGGTGTTTACTACCATGGCAACGGGCGCCCAATAATTGTGCCCAATGTCATTGAGACCCGTATAATTGAGGAATCTAAGCAGGACTAGCAAATGAAAATTGCGGTTGTGGGGACGGGGTATGTGGGGTTGGTCACGGGTACCTGTCTCGCTGAAAAGGGCAATGACGTTACCTGCATCGATATTATTGAGGAAAAAGTTCAGCGCCTGCAGCGCGGTGAAGTGCCAATTTATGAGCCCGGGCTAGAAGAAATTTTTCTGCGGAATATTCAAGAAAAGCGGCTCAGTTTTACCACTGATTTGAGCAAGGGTCTGAGCGGTGCCAAGGCCATATTTCTAGCACTGCCGACACCCGAAGCTGAGGACGGCTCGGCCAATTTGTCCTATATCCTCAATGCCGCCAAAGACATTGGGCCGTTGCTCAAACGCTATGCGGTGGTCATCGACAAAAGCACAGTGCCGGTGGGTACAACTGAAAAAGTGCGGGCGCAACTGGCGAAGGGTGCCACAGTGGAGTTCGATGTGGTCTCCAACCCGGAGTTTCTACGCGAGGGCCAAGCCGTCCAAGATTTTTTGAATCCAGAGCGCGTGGTGATTGGCTCCTCCAGCCTCAAGGCCCGCAAAATTATGGCCGAGCTCTACCACTCCTTTGTCCTCAAAGATCCAACGCGTATTTTATTTACCGATGAAGCTTCGGCGGAAATGATCAAGTACGCCGCCAATGGTTTTTTGGCGACCAAAATTAGCTTCATCAACGAGCTGGCGCAGGTCTGCGAAGCGGTCGGCGCCGATATCGAAATGGTACGCGAAGGGATTGGCCTGGACAGTCGTATCGGTGCGCAGTTTCTCTATCCCGGTCCGGGTTATGGTGGTAGTTGTTTCCCGAAGGATACCCAGGCCCTCAAGAAAACGGCCCAAGACGCCGGCCGTGAACTGCGCATTATTGACGCTACGATCCGCGCCAATGAACGTCAAAAACAAGTGCTAGCCCAAAAAGTCCTAGCGTATTACGAGCACAATGTGAATGACAAGACGTTTGCGCTGTGGGGGCTGGCCTTTAAGGACAATACCGATGATATCCGCGAGTCACCGGCCCTCGAAGTCATTAAGACACTCACCAAACAAGGCGCTGTCGTGAAAGCCTTTGACCCGCAGGCCGTGGACAATGTGCGCCGCGCCCTGGGTAGCAACACCAACGTGAAGTTTGCTGAGGACGAGTACTCGGTGCTCGATGGTGCGGATGCCTTGATTATTGCTACCAACTGGGGCGAGTTTGCCAATCCAGACTTTAGTAAAATCAAGCAATTATTAAAAAAGCCGGTCATTTTTGATGGTCGCAATATGTATAAACTGCAGACCATGGCTGACGCCGGCTTCCACTATGAAAGCATTGGCCGGAAGGTTGTAACGGTCGCATGAGCCGGGTCATTTTGGTTACGGGAGGAGCCGGACACGTTGGCTCGCACCTGGTTGAGATGTTAGTGGCCGAACCTAGCAACCGAGTCATCTCAATTGATAATTATTTTAATGGTTCCGAAGCCAACCACGTTGAGGGGGCGGACTATCGCCGCGGCCACACCAAAGATATTGCTACGTTGGTGCCGGAAAACCCAGACATTGTGTATCACTTAGGGGAGTATGCCCGGATTGCGCCGTCGTTTGACGATGTTGCAAGGGTCTATGACATGAACATCGTAGGCACTTTTGCGGTTCTCGAGTTTTGTCGTCACCGGCAGGTGAGTAAGTTGGTCTACGCTGGCTCAAGTACCA
>CAYTTW010000014.1:0-17684 GCA_964441005.1 uncultured Candidatus Saccharibacteria bacterium
CCTATGTAGATAACTTGGCTCGAATCACCGAAAAGAATGAGACAAATAATAAACTTGATATCCCCCTTACGGTAACTACCGCGTCGCTTCCCAAAGTCGGCGATTTCAACAACGATGGGTTCGTGAACATCTTTGACCTCGGCATTTTTCTGGGACACTATGGTACCCACACGACGATCGTCGATCTCAATAATGATGGCGTGATCAACATCTTTGACCTAGGTATCTTCTTAGGCAATTACGGGCAATAAATGCTAATGTTAAAACAATATATTCGAGACTTATGAGTAAGAAAAAACCGAAAAGATTTAAACCCAAGCACGGTCTGCGTCGTTTAAATGTTCATGATCTAGCCATCGTCATGCTGGTCTTTGCGATCCTTGGTACCGTGTTTCTATTCCGAGGCAAGGCGGTAACACCCAGCACGATCGCACCAGCAAACCCCAACGCCAGCTCCGACGCGAAGGCAGTCCTGAACTACCTGAGCGGCCTACCGAGTCGGACAACGCACCGAACTATTTCCGGCGAATTTGCGGACTGGAACCCGGGAAATATGGATGCTTTTAACACGGTCTACGCGAACACTGGGCACTACATGGGTCTGCTTGGCACCGATTACCAAGACTGGGGGAAAGTGAATGACAACTTCCAGAGCGTCAACAACTTTGTCACCAACTACTGGAATTCCGGCGGACTGGTGACGCTTTCTTATCACAGCGGCAACCCCTTTACGGGCGGCCGGTTTGACGACAGGTCTGGGGTAAATATCCCGGCCGCATTGGCCCCTGGGACTACACAGCATCAGCAGTGGCTGACGTATTTGGACAAAACTGCGGCTGGCTTGCAACAATTGAAGGATAATGGCGTCGTCGTGCTGTGGCGGCCCTTCCATGAAATGAATGCTCCCAACTTCTGGTGGGGCGGGCTCGACCCGAGCCAATTCCAGGCGATGTGGCGGGATATGTTCAATTACTACACAAACACTAAAGGGCTGAACAACCTGCTTTGGGTGTATAGCCCCGGACAGGACCCGACGAACGTTGATAAATACTACCCCGGAGACGCGTACGTTGATGTCAATGGCCTCGATGTCTACTACAACCTCGATGGCGGCTGCGGCGAAATAGATGGGTATGACTTCTATAAGACGCTGAATAAGCCGATAGCTTTATCCGAGTTTGGACCTGTCAACACCCCATACAACTGGACGGACCTCCTTGGCTGCATCAAGCGGGGCTTCCCGGACATTACCTACGCCATGACTTGGTCAGGCTCGTATGGCTTGGACTCTCCCATTAACACCGGCTCTAAGGCGATGCTGGACGATCCCTGGATAGCTAACCGCGAAGACATCGCCTGGAAATCGAGTATACCCACGCCAACACCGACGGGCAAACCCAACCTCATTGTTACCAGTCTCTCAGCCAGTCCAGCCAATCCTAAACCAGGTGATAAAGTCAACTTTACGATCACTATTAAGAACGCTGACGATGCTACCGCGCCAACGCCGAATGGTATTGAACACGATGTCTCCTTAAGAATCGATGGTGCCGAAGCGACATGGGTCATCGATTACACACCCGTATTAAATCCTGGTGATAACATCACTTTAAGTACCACCTCTGGATCAACCGCTGGACCCTGGACCGCGACCCAAGGCACCCACACACTGGAAGCCTATGTTGATAACCTCGGTCGCATTGCTGAAAGTAACGAGGCAGACAATAGCTCTAATATTCCACTGACAGTAACTGCACCTACGCCCCCTAACCAACCCCCCACCACCAGCCTTTCGTCTCCGACAAACGGCACCACCGTTACTGCTCCAGCCACGGTTAACCTCACCGCCTCAGCCACCGACACCGATGGCAGTGTTACCAAAGTAGACTTCTACCAAGGCACCACGTTGCTTGGTAGTGATACCTCCAGCCCATACAACTTCACCTGGAACAATGTACCTGCTGGGTCTTACAACCTTACCGCTAAAGCAACAGATAACAGTGGAGCTGTTACTACTTCAACGAGCGTGGCTATTAGTGTGACGACAGCTCCATCCCCACCTCCTCCACCCTCACCTAAAGTAGGTGACCTCAACAACGATGGCAAAGTAAATATCTTTGACCTCGGCATTTTCCTAAACCACTATGGTACCCATACGTCGAGCGGGGATCTCAATCATGATAATGTCGTTAATATCTTTGATCTTGGTATTTTCCTGAGTAAGTATGGGCAGTAAGGATAGTTTGATGAAACGTAAGCACAAAAAGCCTAAGCAGTTTAAACCCAAGTCACGGTTCAGTCTGCATGATCTAGTCATAGTCATTGTGGTGTTTGCGATCCTCGGTACGGTATTTCTATTCCGGGGCAAAGCTGCCACACCTTCGCAGGGCTTTATTAACGGAATATACGGTAGTGACCCGAATTTTTTCCCCATTACAGTGTGGCAGCAGCAACCTGAATATTATGCCCAACAATATAAAGATATTGGCATTAACATCTTTTCTGGTTTGGATGATGGTCCTTCTGAAGAAAGATTATCGCTGCTGAAAAAAGCAGGATTAGGGGTAACGCTTAGTCAACAGAAGTCCGCGCTCAACTCTTTTCCGCAATATAGCAGCCTATACTTAGGCTGGCAAAAATATGATGAACCAGATAATGCCCAAGGGAATGCCTCGGTGCCATGTATTAGCTCCACTGAAGTTATTAATACTTACAATGAATTTAAAGCGGCAGATCCTGCCCGACCAGTGATTATCAATTTTGGGCAAGCAGTAGCCAACCCAAATGCACTAGACAGGGGATATACATGCTATGGACAAAACCAAGGCCCAGGAGAGTATACCTACACTTCATATGCCAAGGGCGCCGATATTTTGTCATTTGACGTGTATCCGGCCAACCACGGTTACCCGATCACCTATGTGGCAGACGGTGTTGATAACCTAAAAAAATGGGTAGGCACCTCTAAGCCTATTTGGGCCTTTATCGAAACGACTCAAATTGAAGCCGACCAAAGTAAACCGACACCTGAGCAGGTAAAGGCCGAAGTTTGGCTGGCGTTAACCCATGGTGCTTCGGGGATCCAATACTTTGTCCATGTCTTCACGCCGACTTATATGAATACTGGATTATTGGTAGACGGCCCAATGAGTACTGCAGTCCATAATATTAATTCCCAAATATCCAACCTTGCCCCTGTCCTCAATAGTCCAACTATCGACAATGGCGCCAGCGTTAGTGCCACCGCGCGTATTGACCACGTAGTAAAAAAATCTAATAACCAGACCTATCTTTTTGCAGTCAGTCCAAATAGCGGAAACGTGAATGCTACCTTCACTGTAGCTGGGCAAGGTAGTGGTACGGTTGCGGTGATTGATGAAAATCGCACTATAGCGATGACAAACGGCAGCTTTACTGACAGCTTTGCCGGTTATGGAGTGCACTTGTATCAAATTTCGTCCACCTCACCCGGCGCCAGCACAGTTGCAACCGCAAATCCTAACGCCAGTGCCAACGCCAAGGCAGTCCTGAACTACCTCAGCGGACTACCCAGCCGGCCAACGCACCGGACGATTTCCGGATTGTTCCTAGGCTTTTCTCCAGAGATACAAGCGGGCAAGGGCATGGATGGTGCCAACACGGTCTATGCCAACACCGGTCACTGGCTGGGTATGGCTGGTGCTGACTATGCGTTCGGTAACGACAACTTCCAGAGTGTTAACGACCTTTTGACCAGTTATTGGAACCAAGGTGGTTTAGTGACGCTGTCATATCACAGCCCCAACCCGTTTGTTAGCGGTGGTTACTTTCGCGACCGGTCCGGTGTGGATATTCCAGCCATGCTAACACCGGGGACGACACAGCGACAGCAATGGCTGGCACAGATGGATGCCACCGCCGCCGGACTGCAAAAGTTGCGCGACAATGGTGTAGTTGTATTGTGGCGTCCCTTCCACGAGATGGACGACGACTTCTTTTGGTGGGGCGCACGCGATCCAACCCAGTTCCAGGCCCTGTGGCGGGACGAGTTCAATTACTTCACTAACAACAAGGGCCTCAATAATCTTATCTGGGTGTATGGCGGTGGGGGTAACCTGGCCTATTACCCGGGTTCAGCCTACGTTGACGTTGTGGGCAAGGATGTCTATGCAGCTGAGAGTGCTTCCGCCTGTTGGATCGACGACTATGATAGTTTCCGTTCGCTGGGTAAGCCATTCGCCCTCACGGAGTATGGCCCGGAGCAGCCCGGCTTGGCGGGATATAGTTGGACAGACTTACTGGCTTGCGTGAAGCAGAAGTACGGCGATGTCAGCTACATACTCCATTGGAGCGGCGATTGGGGCTTGGACAATCCCAAATACATTAACTCCAACGCCTATCTGGACGATCCATGGATGGCCAACCGCGAAGACATCGCCTGGAAATCCAGCTCGCCCACGCCTACACCGACTGATAAACCCAACCTCTCAATCTCTAGTCTCACAGCTATTCCTGCGACCCCGAAAACCGGTGATAAGGTTAATTTTACCGCTGTTATTATGAATGCGGTGGGTGCTCCTACCATACCAGCAGGTACAGAAAAGGATTTATCATTTAGAATCGATGGCCAAGAAGTTACTTGGGCGATTGACATCAATGCAGCACTGCCTGGTGGCCAAAGTCTTGCCCTGACTACCGGCACTGGTACGACGAATGGACCCTGGACGGCAACAACCGGTTCACATACTTTGGAAGCCTATGTCGACAACCTAGGCAAAATTGCTGAATCGAATGAGGATGATAATACTAAAGATATATCGTTGCCAGTCAGTGCACCGCTTCCATCTGTCACCAGCTGCTCCGCAACTGAGTATAAAGCCGAGTATTTTAACAACGCGTCGTTAAGCGGATCGCCCGTAGCATCGCGCTGTGAATCAACGGTTGATAATGACTGGGGTAGTGGCGGACCGTCGGGCGTCGGCGTGGGCACGGACAACTTTAGTGTCCGCTGGACCAACACGAAATCCTACACCGCAGGTTCTTACCATGTTTTAGCCACTGCCGATGATGGCGTGCGTGTTTGGGTCGACAACGTGCTCGTTATTGACAAATGGTTTGACCAGGGTGCAACAACCTATTCATCGGACCAAAACCTCACCGCCGGTAACCACACTATCAAGATGGAGTATTACGAGCATGGCTACCAGGCAGCGGCCAAATTAGCGGTAACAGCTGTGGTTTCGGCTAATCCGCCCCCTATACCTTCACCACCCGCTCCCAAAGTCGGCGACCTCAACAGTGACGGTAAGGTCAACATCTTTGACCTGGGTATTTTCCTAAACCATTATGGTACCCATACTTCGAGCGGCGATCTCAACCACGATAATGTCGTTAATATCTTTGATCTCGGTATTTTCCTGAGTAAGTATGGGCAGTAAACTTAAGCGACAGTTGCATGAAAAAGAAAAAACCCAAGACATTTAAACCTCGGCAGCGTCCCGGACGATTTAAATTGCTCGATTTAGTTATCGTAATCGTTGTGTTTGTCGTTTTGGGGACTGTTTTCTTACTTCGTAGCCGAGCAGTTTCACCCCATCGATCCTTGCCTGGCCAAGTTGCTTGGAATAACGGAGCTACCAGTACGCTCTTTGGTGAAAATGACACCTATCGTTACTCGGCAACAAACGCTGGCACGACGCCATCCATTGTTCAACAGACAGCCGATGCCCACATCGGCGTTATTCGGACCTGGTTTTTCAAAAGCGAGTACGATGCCAGAAATAAAGTTTGGGTACCTACCAGCGACGATATGATTAATGAACGACTTACGACGGCCGAAAAAACTGGTGCCACCACCATAGTATGCGTATTGCGCGACATTATGGACGAAGATCTCCCCAGGCTTAAACATTTTGTGACTGTGGCTGGTAACAGGTGTGATATGTACGAATTTGGTAATGAGAGTGACACAGTCCAGTATTGGGATCCCTCTGCTAATGGCGGACAAGGTGCCTGGGTACAGCCCTGGCCGTGGGGCGTTGAAAAGTATATTGACCTTTGGAAGACTGCCATTCCGCAACTGCGTCAAATAAATCCCAACGCCAAGTTTGGGGCTTTGGTCTCACCTGGCCTCACCAATTTTCAAGCCTGGATTGATTGGTTTGGTCCGGCTACTAATACGGCTGATGCTAAGGCGCAAGGCTATTATCCAGACTTTATGTCATGGCATGAATACTATGGTGGTGATGGGCATTCCTGGCAGCAGGTTATTGCCGAAGTCCCCAATCAAGTTAAGTCGACTGCCACCGCTGCCCGGTCCAAAGTGGACCAGTACTATGACTCTGGAATGCCACTTATTAATAGTGAATGGGGGATGCTTGGGGGAGAAGATCAGAATTATGTCAATAGACTGAGAAGTGATCCAAATGCCTTTCAGTATCAGCATGATTTTATAATGGCGGTAGAGGATGCGCTGACGCAGTCTGGCCTGGACTTGGCGGTACATTTTGACTGGGCCCAAGGGAATGGGAAGTTATTCGATAGCTTTGACGTCGGCGACCCTGATTTGGCTTTGCCCGGGAACCCCAATGGCCAATTTTTTGGCATGAAGGACGCCATTGCTAAGTATCGTGATGGCACAGCCCAACCACCAGCTGACACCACCCCACCAACCGTTTCGCTGAGCGCTCCTCAAGCTAATGCAACGTTAACAGGCGCTGTAAACCTTAGCGCGACCGCTAGCGACAACGTAGGCGTGGCTAAGGTTGAATTTTACGATGGTTCAACGCTACTTGGGACAAGTACGACATCGCCCTATGTCTACAGGTGGGACACTACTCAAACGACCAGTACTACCCGTACCCTCACTGCCAAAGCCTATGACGGGGCAGGCAATAGCGCTAGCAGCTCAGCGGTTACGGTAACTGTGAATAACAGCCCGCCCCCACCCGTTGGTCAGCCAGATCTCGTCGTTACTAGCTTAACGACATCCCCGACCACGCCCAAAGCCGGTGATAAGGTCAACATAACCGTTACTATTAAGAACGTCGGTACTGCGCCGACGCCAAATGGTATTGAACACGATGTTTCATTAAGAATCGATGGTGCGGAAGTGACGTGGGTTATAGATTATGCAGCCGTATTGAACCCTGGCGATAGTGTAACCTTGAGCACTAATGCTGGTACCACCGCTGGCCCATGGACCGCCACCCAAGGTCCCCATACGCTTGAGGCATATGTTGATAACTTGGGTCGAATCACTGAGAGTGACGAGACCAATAACAAGTTTCCGGTACCACCACTATCGTTCACTGTTACTGCCCCTGTCAGTCCACCTCCACCTAAGATTGGCGACCTCAATAACGACGGTAAAGTAAATATCTTTGACCTGGGCATTTTTCTCAATAAGTACGGAACGCATACTACTACCGGTGATCTCAATCATGATAATGTCGTTAACATCTTTGACCTGGGTATTTTCCTGAGTAAGTATGGGCAGTAAGTGGACTTTTCACGCGCGGGAGAAAGTGCTACGCTGATGCGGAAGTGCACAAGAGGGAAGTAAGACAAACATGACGCATATTATCGCGATTCTGAATCAAAAAGGTGGGGTGGGGAAGACCACGAGTGCTATTAATCTGGCAGCTTACTTAGCGAAAGCCGGTTGTACAACGTTGCTGCTGGATATGGATCCGCAAGGCAATGCTACCAGTGGTTTGGGCCTTGCGAAAACCGAGCTCGATGTAACGATGTATGAAGTGTTGCTCGGAGAGGCCGAGCTCAGTTCGGCGATTTTGGATACCCCAACACCCCAGTTATTTGTCGCCCCGGCGAATGCCAACTTGGCTGCCGCCGAGGTAGAACTGGTCAATACCCCAGAGCGTGAAAAAGCACTCACTCGAGCGCTGCGCAACACCGATTATGATTACATATTAATAGACTGTCCGCCAGCTCTAGGGCTCCTCACGATCAACGCTTTAACAGCTGCGCAGCAGGTGTTAATACCAGTCCAAGCCGAGTATTACGCTCTCGAGGGTTTGAGTCAGCTCCTGAGTGTCATCCAACAGGTGCGCCAGGGGCTCAACCCACACCTAGAACTCCTGGGGGTAGTACTGACGATGTATGATAGTCGGACAAGTTTATCCGAGCAGGTACTGAGCGAAGTTAACAAGCATTTTGGCGATAAGCTTTTCCATACCGTTATTCCACGAAATGTACGCTTGGCGGAAGCACCCAGTTTTGGTAAATCAATTGCTGACCATGATAAATGGTCAAAAGGTGCCCGGTCCTACAAACAGCTGGCGCGCGAATTAATGAAGCGGGTGGGGTAAGGAAGGTTTTATGGCAGCCAAAAGTAGCAAAGGTTTAGGTAAAGGATTCGATGTTTTAATCCCCAAAGACTTTGATTCATCTCTGTTAGTCGATGAATCAGAGCGAGTACAAAAGTTGTTCATTAATGCCGTTCTACCTAACAAGGATCAGCCCCGAAAACACTTCGATGAAGTGAGTCTGAAGGAGCTGGCCGAATCGATCCGTGAGCACGGCATTTTACAGCCACTGGTGGTTACGCCTCGTGGCGGCGAAAACTTTATGCTTATTGCTGGCGAACGCCGCTGGCGGGCTGCCCAGCTAGCGGGTCTGCAAACCGTACCAGCCATTGTCCGCAGTGCTCAAGAGTTAGAGCAGCTTGAAATTGCACTCGTGGAAAATGTTCAACGAGTCGATCTGAACCCCTTGGAGCAGGCTGCTTCTATCCAGCGGCTACATGATCAGTTCACCATGGGGTATGAGGATATTGCCAAACGGTTAGGTAAGGCGTTACCCACGATTAGCAATATGGTGCGGTTACTGCAATTATCACCATCTGCCCAAGAAGCCCTCAAAGAAGGACGTATCAGTGAAGGACATGCCAGAGCGATCTTGGCTCTCAAAGCTCATCCCGAAAAGCAAGAAGAGCTGTTGCTCCTGATTCAGAAAAATCACTGGTCGGTGCGTCAAGCCGAACAGTTTGTGGTAGCCCATAAAACAGGGGCCCGGACCACTCAAGCGGCCCATAAGCGCTTAGCCACAACCACGCCGGCGACGGAGAAGCTCAGCGCTCAATTTAAAGCACCGGTTAGTCTCAGACGAACGGCAAAGGGCGGCCGGCTTGAAATTGGTTTCAAAACAGAAGCTGATCTAAAACGTATCCTGAATCGTTTATCTAGAAAGTAAGCGTAAATATGAAAGTTGTAATTGGTGACATATGATAAAATTAGAACGCTTTATTGCCAAAACACACAACATAATGGCTCACAAAAAATTTCGCTATGCTTTTATAGGTACTAACGTTGTAACGCTCGTTATTGTTTTTGTATATGCCATCTTATTAACACAATTTGGGCCTACAGGTACCGGCCAAAACCATCAAGCAAGTGCCGCCACCGGCCTAAAGCCAGTTATGCAGGGACTCATTGACCGAGGTTTTTTCCCCGGTACCACTGGTAGCCCGCCAACAGCATATGCCGGCATTGTTCCAAATATAGTTGTTAACGTTACATGGGCCGACCTGCAAACCTCAGCTGGGGGTGGAATTACAGGTGGCAATAAGCTTGATAATGCCTTATCCAGCTTAAAGGCTGGTCAAAAAATAAAACTTCGAATTGCGGCTGGCGCGTATGCTCCTAACTGGGTCAAAAACATTGGTGGCGCTCCGGTGGCCTACAAGGATTCCTTTGATGGGTCAGATCAAACGGTGCCACGTTTCTGGACCTCAGGGGTCCGCGATGCTTACAACGATTTTATGAACAAAATGGCCGCTAAATACGACAGCAATGACAACCTACTGCTTGTGACTATCAGTCGTTGCAGTACAGCCTTTCCGGAGGTATTTTTACGCGGAGGCTCAGGTATTACGGCCGATATTAAAAGTTTTGATGCTAATTCGCTGGTCAATGCCGGCTACACCAAGGATTTAGACAATACTTGCGAGCATGAAGAAATTGATGCCCATAAGGTGTGGACCCGAACCCGTTCGTCAATCGCCTTAAATCCGTACGACAATCTAGATGTAGCTACCAAAAGCTTTAAAGGTACCGATGTCAGCTATACGGGTGAAATTATGGATTACTGCCATACAACGCTCGGCGCGCGCTGTGTTCTCGAGAACGATTCAATCAGGGAAGGTTATGTCGGTGGTATTAGTGGCACGCTCAGTAGTTCTACGGCACCACCGACCTCAAACCCCTATGCATTCCTTTATTGGAAAATGAATCGCATAGGCCCACCACTCCAGCTTCAAACCGCCGCTACGCCAGAACGACTAGGCAGCTTGACAGCCACCCTTGATGGCAGTATTAAGATTGGTGCCAACGCCGTGGAGTTAATCCGCAACTACGATTCACTAATTTCAGTGGCTGATCTGACTCCGTACAGTACTCGCTTGCTGGCCAATCCAACAGGTGATTCGGGCAGCCCACCCCCACCACCCACACCTTCACCAGATACGATTCAACCAACTGTTACGATTGGCGGCATAACTAATGGAGCGACGGTTTCGGGTAATGTGAATCTAACTGCCACAGCAAGTGACAATGTCGGTGTGACCAAAGTGTCATTTTGGGTAGATACTACTTTAATCGGAACAGATACCACTAGCCCCTACAGTGCTAACTGGGACACCACCAAGGTGGCTGACGGTACCCACAACGTAACAGCCAAAGCCTTCGACGCTGCCGGGAATAGTAGTGCACCGTCTTATGTCACGGTTACAGTCAAAAATATTGTCGTTCCGCCGTCAACGACACCACCAACCGTTACTGGCACTACGACACCTCCACCGTCACCCGATCCCACCACACAGACAGTGGTGGTGGGCAGTGTGAGCGAGGCTGTTGGGGCACTAACAAAATTGCCTGAATCGGCCGGCGCGACCGTGCTTGTAATGACATCGTCAGGCCAAGAAGTTAAAGTCGTCAAGGTAGCCAATAGTAAGACGATTGTAACTATTCCAGCTGCTGTACCTAAAGCCGCGGAACAGAGTGTGGCAGCTGTGCAATCAGTTACTTCCGTACCCGAAGCCATCAAAGCTGCCCAAATCACCACAAAATCAGTCATATCTCATCCGGCGGTGGCCCTCGCAATTGCCCGCTTCACGACACCCGGTAAAATTGCTAGTGGCTATTATGTTGTCGCTAATAGCATAAGTCTTGGTGGGGTGGCGGTAGTCAGTATTTTGAGACAGCGAGGGATGTTAACGTTTTTGGGTGGACTGATAGGACGCTAGAACGATACGGCTTTATTGAGTGGAAAGATGCGCAGTTTTAGTTTGCCAACGACATCTTTGAGGGGAACGGGTCCGAAATAGCGCGAATCGAGTGAGTTACCCCGGTTATCACCACACACGTAGATCTCGTGCTCGCCAACCGTGAGATCAAGGTGCCGTACCTGATTGCTTGGCATAATAACCTGGCCATACGAAAACTGTTTGTCTGGCTGAAAGCCCTCAGGGTGATCCTTGTTATACACCGTGATGGTGTCGTTGTCGACGACCAGGCGTTCACCAGGCAGACCAATCACGCGTTTGATGAGCTGTTTCTCCTTATCTTCACCAAATTCGTAGAGGCCACGTTTGACGAAAATTATCACATCACCACGGTGTGGGACATAGTCATGACCAGTGATACGGCTCCATGTACGGGCTGTTTTTAGCACAATTAAACGATCGTGATTTTGCAAGGTGGTCTCCATACTGGGGCCATCGACTTCGTAGGATTGAAACACGAACGACGTGAGCACAAAGGCAATTAAAGGAGCTACCAGGAGGATGAGGATAGTGGAAATAATACTGGTAATATTTTCGCGCCGAGAACTGGAACTCGTCACCGGCTGTGACGGCTCGGACGGTGGGTGATCCGTCGGATCTGTTGGCGCGCTTGAAGGTGTTGGTATTTGATAGTCGTCAAACTGTTTCATTGGTCGTCCTCACTATAACTTACTTTAGGGTAGGATGCACTGGCTAATTTGATCAATTAAAGCTAGTCTAACGGTGTGTTTCGCGCTTGTTTTCGTTGACTTGTTAACGCTATACTATGGTTTACGTTTATGAATATTTTTGCTGAACGCACCGTGCCTTCATTAATCTGTTATATCGTGTCATTTAAGTAGTGAGTGGGCGCTAAGATGGATAATTTACGTCGACCCAAACGCCATGCGCCACAACCCGTGGACGGGATTGTGCGCCGCGGCGCCAAACGCGGCCGCAGCCACGGTACGCCAAACCGGGTCACCTTTCGCCGTACCCAGGCTTATCAGCCAGAACTCAGCAACACGCTCAATGATTTTAAGCGGCCGGAAGGCTTTCACGCCATTCGCCAGCCGGTTATTCAAAGTGGCGGAGAAATGATGGCCAGTCAGAATGTAGCTGTACCCGCTGAAGGTCTAGAGAAGCTTGAAGAGCCAAAACTGAAGCCAGCCAAGCGACGCGGGTTTTTTAAGCGACGCCACAAAGACCGCAAGTGGTCGTGGAAAAAGCGTACTCTAGTGGGCGCCCTATCGTTAGTGATCCTGCTGGGAGCCACCGGTGGTTTGCTGTTTATGAAGGGATATCTCAACGCCCGACGCATCTTTAATGGTTCGGCCGCTGGGGCTCCAGCCTTACAACAAAATGTTGACCCCACACTCCTCAAAGGTGAAGGCGATGGACGCGTGAACATTTTGCTGCTTGGTAAGGGTGGACCAGGTCATGATGGGCCAGATTTAACAGACACCATACTGGTAGCCAGTATTGACCCCTTACACCATGAAGCGGCGCTGGTCAGTATTCCTCGTGATCTCTACGTCAAGGTACCTAATTTTGGATGGATGAAGATCAACGCTGCCTACGCCAACGCCAAATACAGCGCCCAGGCGCACAAGAAGTCGGCCAAGGACGCCGAGGCGGCTGGTCTGAGCACTATTCAAACAGCTATTCAACAAACCCTAGGCATCCCTATTCATTACTACACCATGGTTGATTTTGAGGCGTTCCGTAAGGCGATTGATACAGTTGGTGGCGTTGACATTAACGTCACAGACACCCTCTACGATCCGACTGTTGCTTGGGAAAACAACAATAATCCATTGATTGCGGCAAAGGGTATGCAGCACATGGACGGTAAAAAGGCCTTACTGTATGCCCGCTCACGGCACGGCAGTGTCCGTGGCGATTTTGACCGCGCTGAACGCCAACGCCAAATCCTGGTCGCTCTTAAAGATAAAGTGTTTACGCTTGGTACCTATGGCAATCCTTTAAAGATCAATCAGTTAATTGATGCTTTCGGTGATCATGTCGAGTCCAACCTTAGTACCAATGAAGTCATGCGTCTCTACACGATTGGTAAGCAAATTGATAGTTCCAAAGTGGCCTCGGTTGGACTAGCCGATCCACCAAACAACTATGTCACTACCAGTTTTGTTGATGGGCAATCGGTGGTCATTCCGCGCGCTGGCCAAGGTAACTACACTGAAATTCAAAGCTACATTCGCAATACCCTAAAAGACGGCTACATTCGCGATGAAAACCCCAACATCATGATCCTCAATGGCACGACGACGCCTGGACTGGCGACCGCCAAAGCGACTGAACTGAAATCCTATGGCTATAGCGTCACCCAAGTCGGTGATGCGCCAACCAAGAATTATGCCAAGACCATTCTCGTCGATTTGCGCAGTGGTACCAAGAAGTACACCAAACACTACCTAGAACAACGCTTCAATACGACTGCCGTCACTAGCGTGCCGGATACGACCATCCAGCCGGGTACCGCAGACTTTGTCATTATCCTCGGGGCAGACTCTAAAAGCTAAAACAAAATAATTAGCTAGTAAGGCCGAAAGCTGGCTATAATAGTGGCTTGATATGGGGCAATCACTAGCGGGTATCAGTGCAGAGGAGCCAGGAAGCGATAATCCGGAGCGGCGTTCCTTACGTAGGGGATCGCGGCGGTTAGTTGGCAAACTACGTCCGACAAGTGGTCTCGCGCACGTTGCCCACATTTTATTGAAAGTCATTCTACCGTTATTGGTCTTTGTGCTGGTGCGGATCCATTTTTATCAGTTGGCATTAGCGCTGATTCTACTAAGTAAGTGGCGGATGTTGGCCGTAAAACCGCGTCACTGGCTGGCAAATATTCGGGCCAATGCCGTTGATTTAACCGTTGGGCTATCATCACTGATTTTTATGGTTCACAGTAGCACCCAGGCTGGCCAGCTGGGGTGGGCGGCGGTGTATGGAGTCTGGCTGATACTCATAAAGCCTCGCTCGTCGGGCCTGATGGTCTCTGTGCAAGCCATGATGGCTCAGGTAATGGGCCTATTTGCACTCTTTTTGCATTTTGGCGACAGTCCGGCGTGGGTACTGGTAATCTTTGCCTGGGGAGTTTGTTACGGCGCAGCTCGTCATTTCTTTGCGAGTTTCGATGAGCCGCTGAGCCGACATTTATCCGACCTCTGGGGTTATTTTGCCGTGGCCTTGGTGTGGCTACTCAGTCACTGGCTGCTATTTTATGGAGCAATTGCTCAGCCAACCTTGCTGCTCAGCGTCTTGGGCTTTGGGCTGGGCGGCCTCTACTATCTCGATAAAACCGATCGCTTGTCGGTCCTATTGCGTCGTCAATTTGTATTTGTGATGATAGCCATTATCGTGATTGTCCTTGTCTTCTCCCATTGGGGCGATAAAGCCATATAGTCCCTCGTTCGTAAACTCACTCGGTCTATGAGGGAAGGTGACTCCTCCCCTCATCGCGCCGGGCAAAAAGTGTGATTTTTGCTCGGGCTGCTCCTCTCCCTGAAATTCCCAGCCTCTGGAAGTTCCTGAAGACTGAAAAAATTAAACTCGAGCAAAACTTGGATTTATTCCAAGTTTTGTGAGTCTGCTTTTTGGGAAGAACAGCCCGAGAAAATGTTCTTTCTCGGCGCGATAGGAAACCCAAGCCGGAGGTCCTATTCGCCTGTGTCACAGGCCGAATGGGCCGCGCATGGGTGTCCTATTTAAGTTAATTCTCAGCTGTTTTTCGTATACAATAAAAGCATAAGGAGACTCCTCGTGGCTGACGAAGCAAAAACTGACGACGTGCCCAAAACAGAACAAACTAAGCCCTTTACACACGCCAAACCTCTCTTTCACGAGTTCTGGCGAGGGACCCCGAAACCATTCGGGAACAAGCGAGCAGCGGTGGCTGCCCTGTTTATTCTGGTGAGTACCTCTATGGGCTTTGTCGGTGGGTGGCTGGGAGCCAGTAGTCGAAGCCAGCAAGCTGTCACCCAAACCAGTCAATCACGTCAGGTTATCTCAAACGAGAGCCAGTTGATTAGCCAAATCGCTAAAGATGTCGGACCGAGCGTTGTCTCGGTGAATGTCACGAGTCAAACAACCGCGAGTGACTTTTTTGGCTTTGGCCGTACTACCGAGCAAGAGAGTGCCGGCACTGGCTTTATTCTTAACAGTGACGGAGTAGTTGTTACCAATCGACACGTGGTGCCCGCCGGGACGACGAATGTCAGTGTCACTCTGTCGGACGGGACCGAGTTAACCGGTGTTGAGGTTATTGGCCGAACCAGTGAAAGTGATTCACTGGACATTGCCTTTCTAAGGATTAAAGATAAAAAGGGTAAGACACTGGTCCCGGTTAAGCTTGGTGATTCGAGCAAAATGCAGGTTGGTGACAAGCTTGTCGCCATTGGCAATGCCCTAGGACAGTTTCAGAACACGGTCACCACTGGAATTCTATCGGGCTATGGTCGTAGTGTTCAAGCCGGCGATGCCAGCGGAACCGGCTCGAGCGAAACACTGCAAAACCTCTTCCAAACTGATGCCGCTATTAACGAGGGTAACTCCGGTGGTCCGTTGGTTAACCTGAATGGGGAAGTTATTGGCATCAACACGGCCATCGCAGGAGATGCCCAAAATATTGGGTTTGCCATCCCTATTAACGATGCGCAAGGCCTAATTAAAAGCGTGCTCAGCAGCGGGAAACTGGAGCGACCATATTTAGGAGTGCGCTATATTTCGCTGACCGATGATTATGCCTATCAGTTTAACCTCAGTACCAAGCGCGGTGCCTACGTCGCCCCGAGTACCGGCCAGCCGTCAATAATTCCAGACAGCCCGGCAGACAAAGCCGGACTAAAAGAGAAGGACATTATTACGAAAGTCGATAATGTATCGATTGACGAAAACAATAGCTTAACCTCTGTTCTCGGCCGCCATTCAGTAGGTGATAAAGTGACGCTAACGGTTGTACGTGATGGCAAAGAAATGACGCTGACTGCTACGCTGGAAGCCGCCCCGGGCTCATAAGCTCAGGCCACTACTCTCTTGCCAACTGGCAGAGCCAGTTGCACCAGAGTCGCTCTTGGCGCATTACTACGTCAGCTGCCTGCGAGTCTCGCTCACCGTACTTCTTTGTACGGCTCGCTCGATTCTCGTTGCTTCCTTGTACTGCATCCAAGCCTGAGTTTATGAGCGATGATGAGTGAATAGTTGAATAAAATCATCAGTTTGATCTAATGCATAGTCATGCTGCTGCGCGAGCTTTGCAAGCTGCAGGTGTTGAAAAGGCAGGGATTCGGTGAAAATGTAGGCAGGCTGGAGCCGCTGGGCTTGAGCAAATAGGCGCCGATAGAGATTGAGCCCGTCAGGACCGCCAAAAATGGCGGTTTTGGGCTCATTGAGAGCTGCTTCATTAAGCTGATAGCTATCTGGTACATACGGTAAGTTTGCCAGGATAAAACTATAGGAATCACTGATTGAATCGAGCAGGTCAGCCTGAAAAAAGTTCACGCTAGCCACCAAGGCCTCAGCGTTATGTTGGGCCACTTCGAGACAGCCCAGATCAATATCAGTACCCTGTACCTGGACAGATGGAAACTCCAGGGCAATGGTTATGGCCAGGGCACCAGATCCTGTACCAACATCCAAAACGCGGCTCTCGCCGAACTTGTCACTGTGGGTTATTAACTGATGCAAAAGTTCAATCATAGTTTCGGACTCTGGGCGCGGCTCTAAAACTCGTTCATCAATATAAAATTCGCGGCCATAAAACTCGGTTTTGTGCCGGATCTGCGCTAGCGGAATGTGCCGCGACCGTCGCTCAACCCACCCCTCCAGCTTGCTCAGGGTTGGACCCTTAACAACGTATTCTGGATGGGAGAGCAAATAGGCGCGATCTTTACCACTAGCATCTTCTAAGAGCACCAGGGCATCTAACTGAGCGGTGCCAATTCCGGCTAGACCCAGGCGCTTGGTCGCCTGAGTTAACCATTCACTGGTTGTTTTTGAGGAGCTGGCGTTCATAGGCTTGGAGTTGTTCTATCACATCATCGATATCGCCACTGAGTGCCGCTGGAATATTACTGCGGCTATAGCCAATCCGGTGATCGGTAATGCGGTCTTGGGGGAAATTGTAGGTCCGAATTTTTTCACTGCGATCACCAGAGCCAATGAGTTTACGGCGGTCTTCAGACAGTTGTTTTTGCTCTTCATCGATCTTCATTTGCAGCAGTCGCGAGCGCAATACACTCATGGCCTTGGCCTTGTTTTTGATTTGGGACTTTTCATCCTGATTGGCAACGACCAGCCCGCTGGGTAAGTGTGTAATGCGCACTGCCGAGTCGGTGGTATTAACCGACTGGCCACCATGACCACCAGAGCGGAATACATCAATACGCAAGTCGGCATCTTTGATCTC
>CAYTTW010000015.1:0-12625 GCA_964441005.1 uncultured Candidatus Saccharibacteria bacterium
CAATAAAGGCTCCACCTTCAAAGTGTTTGTTCCTAATCTGCAATAGCTAGAGTTTTGGCAAGCGCGGGAAGCTTTGCAGCACCGGGATACAGATATTGCGACCTTTCCAATCGACCTCTGAAAATTCATAGCGCAACATTGAGACAATACCGAGCACTATTTCAGTGGCAATGGCAATTGGTGTGGTCAGCACCGCTACAATGAGATTAGCGGGGTTGCTTATGGCAACGATCATGGCCTGGGTTAATAAAAGCAGCAAGCAACTGGTCAAGAAGAGGCCATGGACCATACTCCATGGTCGCCAGACCGACGAGACGAGGCCGATAAACGGACCGAGTAGCCCAATCAATTCAAGTAGTAACAGCCCAAGGGCCATCTCCGGTCGACGGTGGATTTGGGGATAGCGCACCCGAATGGTCGTGGCCTGTTGCTCCTCAGCACTCTTCATAGTCTGAATGTTCAGCAGAGACGACGCGCGCCAAAAACTATAGTTATTATCCTTGATAAACGCGCGCGCCAAAAATCGCTCTGGAATAACGGCGTGGCTGACTGCCTTAAAACCGCCTAACTTAAGCACGGCCTCGCGCCGAACAATCCAGCAGGTGCTTAGTACAGCTGGTCGATTAAATAGGCGCCGCGGGAGGGCGAGTTCCCACCAATACCGCAAGGGTTGCATAATGCCAGCCAGGCTTGGCCCGCTGAGGCGGCGGGGCAGTAGACTCACCATTGTCTTACGCCGTTCAAGCATTCCCGAGACAAGTTGTCGAATCGCCGCTTGATCAAAACGAACATCGACGCCACAAAAAAGCACTAATTCACCGGTCGCGGCCTCCAGTAGTTGCTGATAGGCTTGGTTTTTCGCCAGCCATTGCTCGCCGGGTGGTTTACCCTGAATAAAGCGTACGCCGTCGTGGGCAAAACTGCGGATAATTTCAGCGGTGCGATCTTGCGAGCAGTCATCGAGTACTAAAACTTCAAGCTTGGGATAATCACTGGCAAGGACCGACTGCAAGCAAGCTTCTAAGTCAGTTGTTTCATTGCGCGCTGGAATAACCACACTAACGGTTGGCAAATCAGCATCAACTAAAGGAGCGAGCCGCGGTGGCCGGGTCTTTACGAAGTTGCGGCCAGCCAGCCAGGCTATAGCCGTCGCCATACCTAATTGCCCAACCGCCACCACAGTTACTAATGACCACGGTAGTGGTTTGAAATACCTCAAACCAATCACACCGAGCAGCGCTACCAGCAGCCACACGCTCGTTTGCCGAACCGCGGGGTATAGGTGCTGTGGCGGCAAACGGTTTTCAATAACGCGCAGCAGGTTAATAATTCGAAATGTGACAATAATACCGAGTAAACCACTACTCACTGTTGGAGTCTGAAAAACCAACAGACCCGCCGTGAAGCTCACCCACGGAATAAGAATGAAGCAGATCACCCGCCGAACAAGCGGACGCAGTGGCAGCCACAGGAGGACTTCCAGCACATAGCTTAGGCAGTAACTTAACACTAGCTAGACTATAACTTATGCTTTATCCTGGCGCCATCGAACAGTTGCGTAATCTGTCAAAACGCGCTAGTATTGACAGTGCAAGACCTACAGTATGTAGGTTTTTTATATATGTAGGTGTTACATGGCAACTGACAAATCTAAAAAACGCCGCCTGCGCCCCGCGCCGAGTGTTCGGGAACGCGCCCAACAAGCGCAATTGCAGGCCGAACAACCCCGTCGACTCCAGCGCACGGCGGGCTCTATAACGCGACCCCTCAAGTGGGTGGCACGAGCTGGTCGTAAAGAGGTCTATTTGCCATTGCCCGAGTCTGGTTTTTGGCGGTTTATGAACAAACGGCGTTATGTGGTGCCGCGCTATTTTCGTGAGAGTTGGCACGAACTACGAGATGTCACCTGGCCGGGTCGCCGTGAAACGCGGCAGCTAACCATTGCTGTCTTTTTGTTTGCGATCGTTTTTGGCCTACTCATTACCTTGACTGACTACGGGCTCGATAAGCTATTTCGAAAATTATTACTGAAACATTAAGTAGCAAAGGATATTGCCATGGCGAAACGTTACGACACTTCTAAACAATGGTATGCCATCCATACGTATAGTGGTTATGAGGAAAAGGTGGCAGAAAGCATTCGTCAGCGGGCCGATAGCTTGGATATGAAGGATAAGATTTTCCAGGTCTTGGTACCAAAAGAAAAGATGATTGAAATTAAAAACGGCAAGCGCAAGGTAGTAGAAAAGCGCATTTTTCAGGGCTACGTGCTGGTCCAAATGAAACTAACCGAAGATGCGTGGTACATTGTCCGCAACACACCATCGGTAACTGGTTTTGTTGGCTCTGGCAGCGAACCAACGCCTGTCAGTAATGAGGAAATGGAAAAGATCAACAAGCGCATGGGTCTGGAGCAACCGAAGCACAAGATCGACTTCACGGTTGGCGAGGTGGTGAGTATTACAGACGGGCCTTTTAAGGGCTTTGACGGCTCGATTAACGAAATTGATCCCGCCAAAGGCAAACTTAAAGTCCTCGTCAATATGTTTGGCCGCGAAACTCCAGTCGAACTTGATTCGCTCCAAGTAAAACGAGTTTAACTATGCCGGAGCAGCCAGCTAGAGACCTAGTTTGGGAACAAGCCAAAAGCCGGGGGAAAGTGATGTTCCTACATTTAGGCGAGTTTGTAACGTCTGCTACAGGGGTAGCTTTTGGAATTAGCGCTGGTTTGGAATACTCACATGAACACATCCTCGGCGCTCAGACTCGTGTTTCAGGAATACTTTTAGTCGCAGCGGGTGCAATGCACCTTTTCAGGAAGCATGAAGAAGGTGTACTTAGACAGAAAGATAATGAACTAGACAACAGAGGTCAGATATAGTAGAGTAATGCAGTTACGCACTCCTAACGCTTCAAGGAGTTCTTTTTATGGCAACAAGTAAACCAGTTAAGGCAAATCTAAAAATACGCATCCGTGGTGGGCAAGCCAATGCTGCTCCGCCGGTCGGTAGTACCCTGGGTCAACACGGTGTTAATATGATGGATTTTATTAATCCATTTAATGAGCAAACCAAGGATCGAATGGGTCAGAATTTAACCGTCCACATTACTGTCTTTGAGGACCGTACCATGAGTTGGCGGGTTGTGGGCACACCCACTGACGACCTCATTCGCGCGGCTCTCAAGGTGGATAAGGGTTCGGGGCGCCCTAATAGTGAAAAGCTAGCCAAGAAACTATCGCAGTCCCAGCTGCGCGAAATCGCTGAAACCAAAGCCCAAGATATGAATACCGATAATATTGAATCTGTTATGAAGCAAGTGGCCGGTACGGCACGCAGCATGGGCGTGGAGGTTGAGTAGTGGAAGGAGGGGCACCAGAGTCGCCGAAAGAAGGTCGGTTACGCCGCATTGTACATAGTTTGAGCAGTCTTTTTGCCTCAATACCCCCAGAGGTTAACCCGCGACCCAGTTTTGGCCAACCAATTGTCGAGACTCGTTCAAACTATTCAGTAATAGAACGGGCTGCCATAGAAGTTGATCAAGCCGCGGCGAGGATTGAAGGCACAGAGAACAATAACCAATAATTTGTGGGAGAGCGTAAGCTCATTATCACCACGAAGGAGTAGACTATGGCTAAGGCCAAGAAAGAAATCAAAGAACCAGTAACTAAGCCCGAAGAAAAGGAGCCGATAGATGGGAATCCTCAAGAAGTTAGTCCAGCTGCGGATGAAACAAGCACTGAAGCAGTCGAAGAAGTAGAGCAGGTCTCAGACGAACCCACTAATGACGAGAAAGCGACTGCCAAGGCTGGTAAGCGCAGTGCCAAAGCTCTGAAAGAAGCCGAGGCCAAGGAGGCAAAGGAAGTTCGCAAAGCCCAAACCAAAGCCAGCGAGGCGGCCGAGGCAGCCAAGCCGAAGCATCATCAAAAGCCACCGCGGAGTCGACTAGAGCGTCAAGGCAAAAACTTCCGCAAAGTGGCCGAGATTGTCGATAAGAGCAAAGACTATTCTCTAGCTGAAGCGCTAGAATTGGCAACCAAAACTAGTCCAGTGAAGTTTGACGCCACCGTGGAGATGCATGTTAACCTCAACGTTGACCCAAAGCAGGCTGATCAAAATGTCCGCGACACTGTCCCGCTACCAGCTGGCACTGGCAAAACCGTGCGCATTGCTGTCATAGCTGACGTTGACGATGCGGCAGCTGCCAAGCAAGCCGGAGCTGACCTCGCCGGTCAGGACGAAATCCTCAAGCAGTTAGAAAAAGGGGTGATGAATTTTGACACACTAATCGCCACGCCGGCAATGATGCCAAAGCTCGGTAAATACGCTCGTTTACTTGGTCCTAAAGGCTTAATGCCTAACCCCAAGAGTGGCACGGTCACACCGGATGTCGCCAAAGCCGTGCAAGCAGCCAAGGCTGGTCGGGTAGAATACCGAGTTGATTCAACTGGCATTGTGCACGTGGGGATTGGCAAGGTTAGCTTTGGAAAAGATAAGCTCCTGCAAAACGCCCTGGCAATCACGCAGAGCCTACGGACCAATAAGCCAGCCTCGGTGAAGGGTGTGTACGTCGCATCATGGCACGTAACCACGAGTATGGGCCCCAGCATTCGCGTGGCGCCCAGCGAGCTCTAGACAGTGACATTGGTCCCGGCATAAGCTAAGCTAGAACGTATGATTTTACTGGCGATTACTGGCGCCATTGGTCACGGCAAGACAACCTTGGCCGATTTTTTGTGCCAGTGTGAACCCAATTGCCGGCACGAGGAGTCGTGGAAGGTTGTAGCTCAGGTGGTACAGCAGCTTAACCATCAACTCTCCCCTGATACTATTCCAGATCCAGCCGATGCAGAGGCCATCGCTAAATGGTTGGAAGTGCTAAATACAATCCTGGCCTCGCCGACCGTTAGATTAGATTTTTCGGCTCTTGACATGACCTCAGTTGATTTTCAAAAGCTTTTAGTTTATCTGCAAACTCTACATCGGCAACCGGCGTTGCTGCGCGAATCTACTACTGTTGAAAATAAAGAGCACTTCCGACCGATGTTGCAGTGGGTTGGCGGATACCTGGTGGATCACGTTGACCGTGGGATATGGTATGGGCAGTTGTTAGAGCAGGCGGAGCGTGCCCGAGCCGAGGGCTGTCAGTTATTTGTCTGTGGTGGCCTGCGCTACCCAGACGAAGCTGAATTAGTACACAAACATGGCGGCACGATCATTAAAATTATCCGCCCCACCGCGGCCATAACCGATAAGGATGACCCAACGGAGCGCGAACGCGAAGCCATTGGTGCCGACATTACGGTCATCAATAATGGCAGCCTCGGTCATTTACGCCAGGTAGCCCGGCAGTTATTCACCGATCTGCGCGCAAAAACAACACAGCCCGAATATAAAGCGCACACTAGCTAGACAATAAGTTGTAATATTTTACTAATGCCTTGTTCACTATTACTTATTTCCGTACAATAGTCTCAGCATTTGAAGGGGTAATAGGTGTCAGTTTACAGCAACCGCCAGATCAAACAGGCGATCAAAGAGGGTCATATTGTTTTTCATCCGTACAATGCGGCGCATATTGCCGGTAGTAGCGTCGATGTGACGCTCGGTGAATGGTTTTACCGTACCGAACGACCGAGTGAGGGTGGTTTTTATAACCCCTTTGACGAGAAAGCCGTACGCCAGTACTTTGGTGGCGGACCATACAAGGCTGAAAAACACAGCGACTGGGCAAAGAAAAATGGCCGTCGTCCTTTTGTTAATATTCCGGGCAATCAACCCATTATTGTCCTGCGACCTGGCGAGCGCATTCTGGCTCACACCCACGAGTTTATTGGCATCAAAGCGCCCGGTACGAGCACCATGCAAGCGCGAAGCACCTGGGGTCGTAACGGCGTGGCCGTGTGTCTGGACGCCGGATGGGGAGATCCCGGCTATATCAACCGCTGGACAATGGAAATTTACAATATGAACCAACACGAAAGCGTGGTACTGCCGGTTGGCGAGCGAATTGCCCAAATGGTGTTTTATGAAACGGGCCCGGTGGATAGTGAGTACAAAAAGCTGAGCGGCAAGTACCAGACTCAATCGAGTGGAAGCCTCGAGGCCATTATTCGCAGCTGGACACCTGAACAAATGTTGCCGCGCGCCTACAAAGACAAGCGCCGCAAGCCAACCAAAATTAAGGGGTTACGCCGTGAATAGACCCCACCAGACTCATATGGGTGGGGAAGTAGCATGAACGAGCGCCGTGGTTTGTTTTTAGCTATTGAAGGGACCGATGGTTCAGGCAAGGGGACACAGTTTAAACTGCTCGCCGAGCGGCTCAAATCACTCGGTTATGAGCTTGTGCTATTTGATTTCCCCCAGTATGATGCTCCCTCCAGCTTTTTTGTTAAGGAATATCTAAATGGTCGCTACGGAACAGCCGAAGAGGTTGGTCCCTACGCCGGGTCGCTCTTCTTTTCACTGGATCGCTATCAAGCCAGCCCGCTGATTCGCCAGGCTTTAGAGGAAGGAAAAATTGTGCTGGCTAACCGCTTTACGGGTTCCAACATGGCCCATCAAGGCACCAAGTTTAATCACGTGGAGGAGCGTCGGGGCTTCTTTATCTGGCTCGATAACCTCGAGTTTCAAATGCTGGGCATCCCACGGCCCGACCGCAGCATGGTGCTGCGGGTTCCGGCGGTGGTGGCACAAAGCCTGGTAGATCAAAAAGAGGCACGCACCTACACCAGTCAAAAGCGCGACCTTCATGAAGCCGATCTTCAACATTTGGAGCGATCGGTTGAGGTCTACGATGACCTCTGTCAACTTTTTCCTAAGGACTTTCAGCGGCTCGATTGTGTTAAAAATGACAAATTATTAAGTATCACCGCCGTCAATAACATCTTGTGGGAAGCGGTTGAACCGCTCCTGCCGCCTAAGCCCGCCGTAAAGAAAGGAAGCATAACCATGCCACACCAAGAAACAAGTGAGCAACCAACCTACTTACAGAAAGCCGACAATCAGTGGGTCATTACACCGGCCGGACGCGAGTTTTTGTCGGCCGTGGTCACCAACGTCGATAGCAATGTTTACGCCTTTACTCCCGAACTCGGTGCTTTAACGGTGGCGGCGGCCATGGCCCGGCTTAGCCGCCGCGGCGATGACATGCGCATCACGATCTTAGATGAATTTGCGGGTGAGGCAGGTCGCGACGAAAAGTTGTTGCAGCGCGTTATTTCGGCCTATGGCGATGATTCAGTCCAACAATTAGTTGGGCAACATGTCGTCGTTGAAGGAGCCAGCAACTTACTGACAAAACAGTTAGAGTGGGGCCGGTTGGCCGCCTATCTCGAGCAATCGACACGCTATATCCGCTTTGATGAAAAAGATAAAGACGGCCGCTATAAATATTACGTGCCAGAGCAGCTCGATGAGGCTACGAAAGTCCAGTATCAAGCAACGCTGGACCAAATTTTTGAACTCTACTCTATGATGCTACCTCGCGTCATTGACCACATTGGCCGCATCAACTCGACACCGAAAGCCGAGCAAGACGGCGCGTGGCGTAACGCTGTGCGTGGTCAAGCTCTGGATGCTGTTCGGCCAGTCTTGCCGGTGGCTACAAAGTCTACCGTTGGTATTTTTGCCAGCGCCCAAGCTCTAGAAGCTATGATTATGCGTCTGCGCGCCAGTGACAGCCCAGAAGCGCGGACGGTTGGCGAGCAGGTATTGACTGAAGCAAGAAAGGTTATCCCAGCCATGCTGGAACGAGCCGATTTGCCAGAGCGCGGCGGTGCCATGACGGCCTATCTTGCCAATACTCATCAAGCTGTAGCTTCACTGGCTGAACAATACTTACCGGAGCATCATAGTGGTGAGGTTGCGCCTGTCTCCTTAAAACGTTTTTGGCCACGCAACGAAATTGATCTGGTGGCTCATATGCTGTATGAGCATAGCGGCTTGTCGCTGGAAGAAATTCAAGCCCAGGTCGATAGTTGGCCAATGGACCGTAAAATCGAAGTTTTTAACACCTACATGGGGGAACGGCTGAATCGGCGCCATCGCCCCGGACGGGCTTTAGAGCAAGCTCATTACACCTTTGATCTCGTATGCGACTATGGCATCTTTCGTGATTTACAGCGCCACCGTATGGTTGATGATCTTGAGTGGCAAGCCCTGTCGCCACGTTATGGTTTTGAGGTACCTGAGCTTATTGATGCGACTGGTTTGATTGATGAATTTGAACGCTGCTTTGAACTCTCGGCACAACTATATAGTCAGCTGCAAGCGGCTGGCTACAGCTTCGAAGCTCAGTATGCCACCTTACTTGGCCACAAGATGCGCTGGACCGTTACCTACAATGCCCGTGAGGCCTTTCATCTGCATGAGCTACGCACCAGTCCGCAAGGTCACCCCGGCTACCGTAAGTTAGTCCAAGAAATGCACGAGCGCGTGGCCCAGGTTCATCCCATGATAGCCGAAGCTATGAAATTCGTGAATCAAGGTGAAGATCCGGAATTGGCGCGTTTAGCTGCCGAGCGCTACTCGCAATATAAATTTCAACAACTTAGCTAACAAATTCTACGTCACAAACACTTCCTAGCGGTACCGATGCCGTCGTAGGGGTTGGGTCATACTCTGGAGGGACCCGAAAACCACACTCTTTCAGTGTCTTATGGGCGACGGCATAATAGCGGCGGAGTTGCTCCTCTTGATCATGCATTATCCGACTCCGCTCGCGTTCGGCTGCTGCTAAGCGGGCGGCTTCCTCCGCGAATCGAGCACGGCTAAAATCTTCCTCTATCATTGCCATGTCTGTTTTCTCTGTGCTTCATTTTCATATTACGCCTCGCTTAACGATTTGCAATAGGGTTATGCACAGCTCCTTTCTTGGCATTAAAAAACCGATCGCCGGTTGATTGGAGATCGGTTTGTTTGCTTGTATGTAGTGCTTAGATAATTACCGTCTCCAACCGCTAGGCCATAATAAAGACGAGGCCGTGGTGGCGGCGAATCGTCTTGGCACTAATGGTTGAAATGGTAATCACGAGAATTGACTGTACGCGCCAGCCAAAAACTTGTCAAGGGACGCTCGCTCTCTTTTAGTATTGTTGACAAATTAGAAAGTATGAAGCAGGATAAAAATATGGTTACCAACTATTTGCGAAGATTCAGCCTCCTCCTCGGCCTATCAGGGCTGTGCTTCAGCAATGGTTGAAGCCTGTCCGGCTAATACCGGATGCGCACAGTCCTAGATTTCAGGCTTCAACCGAAGCCTGATTTAATTTTAAGGAGACATTCGTGAGTAGATTTAATGCTGAGGTAGCCACTGCCATTATGAGTGACACCGAGCCAGTTATAGGGGACGTTGAGCAAGACGTTGGCGATGTAGCTGTCAAATGCGTTGGCGTCACCTACGTCGGCAGCAATGGCGAGACACCCCAAACCTATGAAAAAGGAACGCCGATTATTCCCAATTGGCCAGCTTGACTTTTCCATACCGGAAGCACAGTATAGGACCCATGGCACGTAACATTATTAAGGTCAACGTTCTCATCCCAACAGCGGGGTTGACTGGTTAATTGCCAAAATAAGTCATCAACAGCCCCGCCAAGTGCGGGGCTTTTTAATTGCCTGAAGGGAGAAACATATGGCACCAAACAATGTAGTAAAGGAATCGGCTGGACTCGACGCTGCTCTGGTGGCAGAAGCTGAGGCAGGCCCACACCAGCCTGCCGTCGCGGCAACCCCGCTAAGTGTTGAGCTAGGTTCAGTAGGGGTAGCCGCTAATTTGCAACCACCTACAAGAGTGAAGTATCCAAGTGGCTGGGCGAAGTTTATGCTCAGTGAGTCGCGTTATAGTGATGAACTGCATTGACGAGAATGACCAAATCTGTTAGGATCTGATCTGTTACCAAAGACAGTGGCAGCTGTAAGGCTTAATAACGCCACCGAGGTGCAAATCAATCTTTTGCATTTTTAAAGTCTTTGGATTACGTCCAGAGACTTTTTTATTACGGTAACAATAGAAGCTAGGTCGAGCTTTTAGCGATAAATACAAGGAGTCATACATGGCTTTAAGTAAAGATAAGAAACATGAAGTTGTTGATGAAGTCAAAGAACTGTTAACCATTTCTAAATTAACCGTGGTGGCCAAGTATCAAGGCACAACCGTCAAAGCCATGCAGGCTTTGCGAGCCCAAGCCCGTGACAGCGGCACAAATGTTAAGGTAGTCAAAAACCGTTTAGTCAAAAAAGCAATTGAGCAAACGGAGCACCTAAAGGATGCAGATACTGCCGCTTTAGAGGGTATGTTACTCTACGCCTTCAACAGTGAGGACGAAGTGGCTCCCGCGCAAGCTCTGGCGAATTTTGCTAAAACCGAGCCCAGCATCGAGTTTGTGGGCGCCTATACGCTAGATGGCCATTTTATGAGTGCCGACGACGTCAAGGCGCTGGCTAGCTTGCCGAGCAAAGATCAGTTGCGCGCTATGCTGGTAGGGACCCTGGCAGCACCACTCAGCGGTTTCGTCAATGTCTTGAGCGGCAATGTCCGAGGTGTATTAAATGTATTAAACGCTCGAGCCGAAAGCTTGGGTCAATAAAGGAGAAGTTATGGCAGACGAAGATGTTAAGGACGAAGTAAAGGAAGCTCCAGCTAAGGAGACCAAGGCAGAGAAAGTTTCCGTGCCCAAGGAATTTGAAAAGCTGGTTGCTGAGCTCGATAAGATGTCGGCTCTAGAAATTAGTAAATTTGTAAAATTTCTCGAAGAGTATTGGGGTGTTAGCGCGGCTGCCCCGGCGGTAGCAGTTGCGGCGGCACCTGGTGCCGGCGGCGAGGGTGCCCCGGCGGCTGAGGAAAAGAGTGAGTACGACGTTACGCTCAAAGACGCCGGTGCTCAAAAAGTAGCTGTTATTAAGGCCGTTAAGGATGTAACCGGCCTTGGCCTGGGTGAGGCCAAAGCGTTGGTAGATGGCGCACCAAAAGTCATCTTAGAGAAGGCCAAGAAGGAAGACGCCGAAGCTGCCAAGAAGGCACTGGAAGAAGCCGGCGCCACCGTTGAGTTAGCCTAGAGATTTCTGGCGCATCACAAAAACAGTGCATTACAACTAATGCACTGTTTTTAATTGTGGCTCAATTACTGAACTGGAACAGCTGCTGGAGCGGGAGTTGGAGCTGGGACTGGAGCCGGGCTGGCGGCATCAGCATAACTGACATGGTCAAGAATGTAGCGATACATCTTAGGAACGTACCAAAAGACGTAGATGCCAAGTGTAACGATTATCAGTAGAGCATTTACGAACGTAAACTTGAAGCTTTCACCGAGCGTCGCGGAGTAGTGCATTTGTTTGCCTTCAACTTCTAGATTTTTAAAGAGCCACTCAGCGACAAAGTTGAGAGCTATGGCTGGGCCAACGAATGGTATATACGTACACAATGCTGCAACGAGCCAGGTGACAAAAAAGCTACCAGCTGTACCCTTAAATTGCATGGGTTTTGATGAGGGGTTCATATATTTTTCCTTTTTAATTGAGTAATTAAGCACATCATACAATTAGCACAACCATTTCGCAAGCAAATTATATGGCTGCAAAAACTACGCTCGTATTATGGCAACCACTTTTGTACTACACTAGCAGGAGGATATGCATTAATGAAATTGGTTTCGCGCCTCCTAGCCTTATTACTTTTTGGTTTATTGCTGTTGGCAACTCTCCCTGTCCAGGCTGCAGCGGCTGAAAGCGTTACTAATTTCGACTCTGAAGTTACGTTCAGTGCCGCCAATAGCATTCAGGTTAAAGAAACTATCCAGTACGATTTTGGCACCAATCAGCACCATGGCATTTATCGCTACCTTCCTTATATCTACCATGGCAACAATAACCAGACATTCGAAACCAAGCTTACGATTGATTCTGTCACTAACGAGAATAGCGTTAGCCAGCCTTATCAGCAGAGTTCCCGTGGCGATGAGCTAGTTCTCACTATTGGTGACCCAAACCACACACTCACCGGGCTACACACCTATAAAATTAATTACGAAATTGCGCCAGTTGTGCGACAGGACAGTAGTGGTGACTTTTTTAGCTTCAATGTAACTGGTAATGGATGGACGGTGCCGATTCAAACCGCGCACGTCCATTTGAACTTTCCAGCGTCGATGAAGCTCCTCGATCAACACTGTTACACCGGCGCCGCTGGCGCTACTACCAGCAATTGTCAGCTGCAAACTGCCGACCCCACCGATCTGACGGCGTCAGCAACTGGCCTAGCGGCGGGCGATGGCTTGACGCTCGATGGCCTCTTCGCCAAAGGTGCAGTAACGACCTACCTGACGCCCACCGTCAACAAACCCCTGACAATAAACCCGGTCATTAAAGCCATTGGTGTAGCATTCATAACCCTTGTTTCAGTGGGCTTTGTGGTTATTATCAGCTGGCCGTTGTGGCAAAGCCATAAGCAGCGGCGCCTCCGCAAAAATCAAACTATCGTCGCGCAGTACGAAGCACCTGATGGACTGAAACCAGCAGAAATCGCCAAGATTGATGGCGACAAGCAAGATAGTGTTTGGCTGACAGCGACCATTATTGATCTGGCCATTCGTGGTTATCTGAAAATTGAGCAAATCAGCCCTAAA
>CAYTTW010000015.1:12635-17047 GCA_964441005.1 uncultured Candidatus Saccharibacteria bacterium
GCCCTAAAAGCGTACTCAAAGCCGCCGAATATCAGCTCACTAAACTCAAAGATGCAACTGGGCTCAACGATTTTGAGACGACGCTTTTTTCGGCCCTGTTTAATGGCACTAACCAGGTGCTACTCAGTGCAGTTGATCGTTCGGCTATGGCCACGGCCGTAAAATCAGCCGAGGAGACAATCAACGCTAACCTCAAGGCGAAAGGCTACTACGCCCAGAGCCAAACACCCTGGTTGTGGCTGGTCTGTGCCATCGTTTTGTCGTTTGGTCTGGCCATTATCTCACCAATTTTGTCGGCTGGCGGCATAATTGGCGCAATACTTATTGCTCATAAAGTTCGTTTGACCCCACAGGGCGCCGAAGAATGGGCAAAAGTCGAGGGTTTTAAACTGTTCCTCAGCGTCACCGAAAAAGATCAAATGAAAATGCTAAACGCTCCCTCTAAAACGCCCGACTTATTCAATAAACTATTGCCGTACGCCATTGCCCTCAAGGTCGAACAAGCGTGGGCTAAGCAATTTGAGAGCCTGGATGTCGCGCCAAGCACTGCTTACTGGTATGGATCACCAACCAACACCTTTACAACTCTCTGGCTCGTCAATAGTTTACAATCCGACTTTGTACACTCGATGGCCAGGAGTTCGTTTATGCCACAGTCTGGCTTTAGCAGTTCGGGTATGTCTGGAGGCTTTGGTGGTGGTTTTAGCGGCGGGGGAGCTGGTGGCGGCGGAGGCGGTAGCTGGTAGTAGTTTCTCTCCAATATAAGGCTGCTCATTAATTATCCACAGAAACTGCTTGCATTTTTGACTTGACTAGCAAAACATGGTAGCTTTATGGTAAGTGTACCGTATAATAAACACGTAGGTATAAGAGAGACCTCACACATGGCGGATGTACCAGATAAGCAAGTCAAACGACTAAAGGCTTTGATTCAGGAGGCGGAAACGAGTTTAGCGGCTGCCAAAGAGTTGCTAGTGAGTTTGGTTGGCGAAGAACCCGAGCTGACCTCAGCGGTCAAAGATGAATCCCTTGGTAAGGTCATTGAAGGGGTATTTGACGGCCAAAATATGGTCGGCAGTGATGGCAAAATCTATCCGGTGCCGGCTAACTACGCCTCAAAGTCAAAACTTGTCCAGGGCGATATTTTAAAGCTAACGATTTCTGACGATGGTGCCTTTATGTACAAGCAAATTGGCCCGATCCCCCGCAAACAAGTCGTTGGTGTGCTTGAGCAAAAAGATGGACATTACTTCGTTAAAGTTGGCGAAAAAGAGTACCGCGTCCTACTCGCGAGCGTAACTTACTTCAAGGCCAAGCCCGGGGATCAAGTGAGCGTCAATGTTCCTGAGGACGAGGAAGCCGAGTGGGCCGCGCTCGAAGCCGCACTGTAAACAAAACCCCGCATCAGACGCCAGGACTTGGTATTGCCACCGTGCCCAACGGTATTACAGCAGTTGGTTTCTTAACTACGGTATATGGGGCGCTCTACGTCAACCAAGCCTGGGGGCTGGGTTTGATGCTAGTCGGGCGACTCTTTGATATTCTGGATGGTTACACGGCGCGTCATTTACAACAGGTCAGCCAAGCGGGCATCATGCTCGACGCCCTGGCCGACAAAATTAGTGGCTTAGTTATCATGGTCGCCGAGTGGCACTATGGATTAGCCCCACGATTTATCATTGCTATCATTTTCTTTCAAAATCTGGCGAACAGTCTTATTAGTTTGGTCGCTGTGCAAACGGGTATCTCAAAACGCTTGCTGCCCTCGAAGGCGGGCAAGCATGCCATGTTTTTCCAGGTCTCCGCACTGGTGCTCTATGCGACGGCGCACCAGGTTCACATTTATAGTCTTTACCACCTACTTATCTGGCTAGCAGCCCTACTAGCCGCCATCGGCGTGCTATGGTATGGCGTACTAGCCAGCATCGGCTACCTGCGTGACTTTTGGCGAGCCTATCAACGGTCTGGCCACTCCACGTTGTAAAAAGCATCCTCAGGTTCAACCTAGTTTTAACGTATACTGGTTAGTACCATGGGGCAGGCGTTATACCGTAAATACCGGTCTAAATCTCTGAAAGAAATCGTTGGGCAAGAGCATATTACGCAGGTTCTGGCCAATAGCTTAAAGGCTGGTAAGATCAGCCACGCGTATTTATTAACTGGTCCCCGCGGCGTCGGCAAAACCAGCGTTGCCCGTATTTTGGCACACGAGATCAATGGCCTGGCCTACGACGGCCACAGTTTGCCGATCGACATCATTGAAATTGACGCCGCCTCCAACCGTCGGATTGATGAAATTCGTGACCTGCGAGACAAGGTCCACGTTACGCCGGTGAGCGCGGCGTATAAGGTTTACATTATTGACGAAGTTCATATGCTAACCAAGGAGGCCTTTAATGCCTTACTCAAAACCTTAGAGGAGCCACCAGCGCACGTTGTTTTTATTTTGGCCACCACCGAGGCCCACAAACTGCCCGAAACCATCATTAGCCGCACCCAGCGGTTTAGCTTTAAGCCAATTGAACCCACAATGGCCGCCACGCACCTCAAGCAGATTGCTAAGGATGAGGGCATCAAGATTAGCGACGAGGCCCTGGCGCTAATTGCCGAGCATGGCGATGGCAGTTTTCGCGATAGCATAGGTCTGCTCGATCAAGCGAGCGCCACGAGCAAACAAGTCGAAATTGACGACATTCGAACGCTGTTGGGTATCCCGCCGGCGACAGCCGTTAAGCGACTACTCAGCTTACTAAAGGGAGGCACGCCACAGCAATTGCTAACCACGTTAACTGATTTCCAAAATCAGGGGTACCACGCCGCAGTGGTGGCGAAGCAGCTCGGCACTTTACTGCGCGAGCACTATATTAACCAGAGCCTGCTATTCGAGCCAGAAGTAGCCCTCCGGCTTATGCAACAACTGCTTAGCGTACCAACGGCTGCCGATAGTGAAACCGCGCTCGAGCTGGCTCTACTTGGTGTTAATTTGAAACTTCACCCCAACGCGACCGCAGCGCCCGCACCAAAACAGCCGCCAACCAAAACCCGTGAAAAACAAGAATCAACTCCAACTCCGGCGCCGACTACCCAGCCATCATCAAGTCCAACGGCGGCGTCCACCTGGCAACAAATTCTGCACATAACCAAGCAGCGTCATAACACCCTATATAGCGTGTTGCGCATGGGTGTGCCTGATTTTCAAACCGATAAACTCATCGTGCAGTTTGGCTTTGGTTTTCATCAAAAACGCCTACAAGAGGCCAAAAACCATCAGTTAATTAGTGAGGTCATCCAGCAGGTGGTGGGCCGTCCACTGGTCCTTGAAACTATAGTCGTCAAAGGGCTCGAGCCACCAACGGATGAGTTGCCTAAATCGGTCGTCGCGGATACGACGGTGAATACCTTAAACAATATCTTTGGCAACATTGAAGTGCTAGAATCGTAAAAGCTATGGAGCCAGTGGCTAAAATCCCGCCCCAGAACACCGAGGCTGAAGCCAGTTTGCTCGGGGCTATTTTGATTGATAGTGATGCCATTGTAAAAATTGCCGACATCGTTGGGGCAAGCGATTTTTATGACGAGCGACATAAACATATTTACGAAGCCATCGTTCAGCTGTATGAAAAACACAGCCCGATTGATGTTCTGACCTTGGCCGACCAACTTAAAGGGAGTGGTTTGATTGATACGATTGGGGGGCCGGCCTATTTAACCGAGCTGACCAATTTTGTACCAACGGCCGCTCATGTTGAACAATACGCCGACATCGTAGCCCAAAAGGCCATGCGCCGCCGCCTTATTACGGCTTCTACAGAAATCGCCGATCTTAGCTACGACGAGTCGAAACAATTGCGTGAACTGATAGAAGAGGCCGAAACTAGGCTGTTCGAGGTTAGCCAGCAGCATATCCGTCAGGACGTTATCAGTCTGGAGGCCATTCTGGCCGAAAGTTTTGACCGGCTGGACGACCTACACAAAGATAAGCAAAAGATTCGCGGTATTTCTACCGGCTATAAAGATCTGGACACCACTTTGGCCGGCTTTCAGCGTTCCGACCTGGTCGTCCTGGCTGCCCGGCCGTCCATGGGCAAAACCGCCCTGGCGCTGAACTTTGCCCATAACATTGCCATCCAGTCGCAGGAGCCGGTGCTGATCTTCAGCCTGGAAATGAGCAAGGAGCAGCTGGTAGACCGCTTGCTGTCCATGGAATCGGGCGTCGACGCCTGGGCACTGCGCACCGGCCAGCTAACCGACGCCGACTTCGAAAAAATCGGCCAGGCTATGGGCACACTGTCGGAGGCGCCGATCTTTATAGATGATTCGCCCGGCATTACGGTTAGTGACTTGCGTACTAAAGCCCGCCGCGAAGCCCACAAACGGCCGCTGGGCTTAATCATTGTTGATTATCTGCAGCT
>CAYTTW010000016.1:0-16524 GCA_964441005.1 uncultured Candidatus Saccharibacteria bacterium
ATACTTTCCGTGCGTACTAAGGCACTGCGCCAGTTGGTCAAAATGCCCTCGGGGTCCTGAAAATTAGCAAATAAATATTCGGTTACAACGAGCTCTAGAACCGCATCACCAAGGAACTCCAGTCGTTCGTTGTGTTCCTTCACCGTTTTGCGGTGTTCATTGACATATGAGCGATGCGTAAAAGCGGTCACCAATAGATCGAGGTTGTGAAACGTGACCCCTAAGCGTTTTTTGGCGAAATCTCGGTAGACGCTAAAGTCCTGCATCGCGAATTTTTTTGAGTCCCAGTAAAATTATCTTGCCAATATCCTCGTACTCGATTTTATCGAGGGCTTCCGTGGAGGAGAACCAACGAATGTCGTTCATCCAGTCTTCAGGTTTTAGCTCATTGGTGTTACCTAAGGCTTGCACCAAAAAGATTTCAGTCGACATTAACACCAAGCTTTGCCCAACGGGCTGGCCAATCGATCCGCCAATCTAGTTTTACCTGGCCGCTGTCGTAAGCCGTTTCTTGCTCTAACCCGTCTTTACCCAGCCAGTTGAGAACCTTCATTTTTTGCAACCCTGTCTCTTCGCGGATTTCGCGCTCGGCAGTCTCCTTGGCTGACTCATTTTCCTCAATATGTCCCTTTGGAATGGTCCAGCGATCCTTGGCATCTTGAATCAGTAGAATCTCAATCTGCCTGGTCTGGGCGTTGCGTCGAAAAACAATTCCACCCGAGGTTGGCTCACGAACGACCTCTTTAATAATTGGCCGATGCTGGCTGACAAAGCGACGGATGCCCTTAATGGGACGAGGACGTTTTACCACGCTGACTCCAGTTTGATTGGTTGTGGTGAGGTGCATTTCATCATGTTTTTTTGACTTTCTTGATGGTTGGCTTCGGTTTGGCCTCTTGATTACGCAGCAGCGTACCGAGCACGCCGTTAATAAACTTTGAGGAATTTTCACCGCCGAAAGCTTTGGCTAGCTCGACCGCTTCGTTAATGACCACCTTCGGCGGCACCGATTTATCGTGAAGCAATTCGTAAGCTCCAATGCGTAAAATGGTCCGATCGATGGGGTTAATTTCAGCGAGTGGCCATTCCGGCGCAATCGGCTGCAGTAGTTTATCGAGTGCTTTGCGACGCTTGGTAACTTGTCGCGTTAGCTGCTCAATAAAGTCCCGATCGTCAATCGTATCAGCGTAGCGCGCAATATTGCGTTCTAGCACTGCCTCGAGCTCAAAACTCGTATCGCCACACGTTTCCCGAAAATCCTGTTCAAATAAGGTTTGCAGGGCGACGATTCGACCAAGGTGACGATTTGAAGCCATATTGTTAATTAATCCTTAGTGGGCGCTTACGCTCAAGTATACGCTATTTTTTGGTAGTCTGGCGGCTCAGGGCCTTACCAGACTCACGTCGAGTGGTAAAAGCTTTGACCGGCGACTTAGCGTTAACGGCGCGGGCTAGCTTCAGTACCAGGTGACTGCGGCGAGCTCCGGTGGCACGATGACTAGTTCGCTTTTTGGGTTTTCCCATACGAAGAGCACTCCTTTACAAATGGCCCACTAATATTATCTTGCATTTTACTGAAATAATGCTTAAAACTCAAGGATAATAGCCAGGTGAATATATATTGACTTTTTCAAGCTTAAGTGTTATTATAAACACATGACTCAATCAGGTGGCGATATTATTCCTCTGCGCCCCACGCCTAATTATCGACGGCGGCGTCAGGTTGTTGGTACCGTGGTAGGTATCGTTGGTCTGGCCACTGCCGGCGGTGTCATAGGGGGTGCTATTTATGCAGTCGACAGGATGGTTGACAACAACAATCAGTTTTCCGAGCCCCAGCCAGCAGTTTGTACATTCCCGACACGCCAAAGCGAGCTGACAGCCGATCTCGCGGCTGATCTGGCGCAAGGAACAAAAGTCGACATACGTGATCTGACACATGACCTGGAGCGCGATAATCCTGACCTGCAAGTTGACCACGCGGTGCACCCAGGAGTTGCGCTTAAAATTAGCCGAGTAGCCATCTGTCGGGCTAATCACTTGCCCCTAGTGACCACTACCATACCTGGCCGTTAGCTAAATGCTTGATGTCATCCGTCACCGCGCTACAATGTATAGCGTTTATGCGACGATTTTTTGGACGGCGAAAGTCTGATGAAAAGCAATTGAGCTGGTCTGAGCATCAGCAAGCGGCCATTGAGCAGGCTAAACAAGCCCAGCGCGTTGGCACCCATACGGTGCGCTTAATTTCGGCCCAGGAAATTGCCGAGCGCGAAGCGAAGGCTAAAGCCAAACGTCGTTTACAAGTCGAGCGCGAACCCTTTGACCCCCGCGTGCGCTTTGCCGATTTCTTTCGCGACGAGCCAACTCCACGGACGACCGATACTGAGGATGAAGTGAGGCAGGAGATCAACGTTCAACCAGATCAAAAAAGAAAGTTTGTCGGCACCATCGTGCGACTCCCAGACGGGTCACTCGTACCGCCTCCTGACAGCGCCGCCTAAACCACAAAATTGACTAGCTTCTTGGGTACATAGATCGATTTTTTGATTTCAGTCTGCAAGTAGGTTTTGGCTTTCTCATCGGCCTTGGCCGCCGCCAAAATGTCTTCCTGGCTGGCCTCAACTGACACCGTAAGGTTGGCTCGCACTTTACCATTTACTTGCACCACTATGGTCATGGTGTTACTTACAAGATACTGGTCATCCCACTGCGGCCAGTGATCAACGTGCACACTGTCTTCGTGCCCAAGCTGATGCCAGAGCTCTTCGGCGATGTGGGGCGCAAAAGGTGCTATGAGCATGACTAGTGAGTCGAGGGTAAACTGCCACTGATCTTTTCCGCTAAACCCTTTTGCCTTTAACTTGTACAAATCATTCGTACACTGCATGAGGGCCGCAATCGCCGTATTGTATTTCTGCTCTTCAAGGTCGGCAGTAACCTTTTTAATGGTTCGATGTACAGTTTGTAAAACAGCTGGATCCGATGTGTCGTTTGACTCTGCTGCCAGGAATTCCTGCACGAGTGTCCAGACTCGTGACAAAAAGCGAAAAGTACCAGGGACACCCTGCGGATCCCAGCGGACCCACAGTTCCAGTGGCGCAGCAAACATCAAGTAGGTCCGCAGCGCATCAGCGCCATAACCTTGCTCAATAATTTCCAGCGGGTCCACGCCATTGCCTTTGCTTTTACTGAACATTTGACCATCTTGGGCCGTTACCTTGCCATTAAACAGAAACTTTTTAAACGGCTCTGGATTATTAACGAGCCCTTGCTTATGGAAGAAGCGCGTGACAAACCGGGCATAGATCATGTGGGCGGTGGCGTGGTCGGCACCATTGTAAAAATCAATCGGCATCCACTTGTTTACGGTCTCACTATCAAAAATTTTAGCCTCATTGTGAGGGTCAAAATAGCGCAGCATGTACCAACTGCTACAAATGTAGGTGTCCAGCGTGTCTGTCTCGCGTTCACCTTCCTTACCGCACTTCGGGCACGGTGCTTTGAGCCAGTCGGTAGCTCTAGCCAAGGCGGTGCGTCCATCGCCAGTTGGGGCATAGTCCTTAATTTCAGGCAGTACGACCGGTAGCTCTTCATCGGGCACCAGGACAGCACCATGCTCGGGGCAATGAATAATCGGGATTGGCGCACCCCAGTAGCGTTGCCGTGAAACACTCCAGTCCCGCATACGGTAGTTTACTTTTTCTGTTGCTGCACCCTTTTCTGCCAACCAGGCCACCATTTTGTCCCGGGCTTCCTGGGTACGCATACCACTAAACTGGCCGGAATCAATCAAGATGCCTTCCTCGGTATAGGGATATTCTTGAGCTTTTACCTTTTCGGCCTCGGCTTGATCGTCTGGAATAACCGTTACCTTGGCTGGGATGTCGAACTTCTTAAGAAACTCAAAGTCCCGCTCATCATGAATATCACCAAAGACGGCGCCGGTGCCATAGGCGGCAATCACAAAATCGCCGACCCAGATCGGGATTTTTTCATCATTCGCCGGATTGATTGCATAGCTGCCCGTAAATGCACCACTCTTTTCTTTATCGGCTTGGCGCTCGATATCGTTTTTCAGCAGACTGCTTTTGACGTAGCGCTCGACTTCCTCCTGATGCTCTGATGTTGTCAGCTCTTTAACCAGTTCATGTTCAGGCGCTAACACCATGAAAGCGGCACTAAAAATGGTATCGGTGCGCGTCGTAAAGACGGTGATGGTGTGTTCATTATGTTCAACCGCAAACGTCAGCTCGGCACCAACCGATTTGCCAATCCAGTTTTGCTGGGCCAGCTTAACACTCTCCGTCCAATCCAAGTCATCAATGGCCTCCAAAAGCTCGTCGGCATAATCGGTAATCTTAAAGAACCATTGCTTCACCTCTTTTTGCGTGACCAGGGGATCGTCTGGCCCATCGTGGCGCCAGCACTTGCCGTCAATCACCTGCTCATTGGCCAGAACCGTATTATCCACCGAACACCACCACTGCATCCGCGAGTCTTGATAGGCTAGTCCTGCGCGGAACATTTCACTAAAAATCCACTGCGTCCACTTGTAGTACTCGGGCTCATGGGTGGCAATTTCCTTACTCCAGTCATTGCTCCAACCCATGGCTTTGTATTGCTTGTGATAGTTGGGAATGATGGTGGCCATGGACTGCTGCGGTGAGACTCCAGCTTTAATGGCGTAATTTTCGGCCGGCAGACCAAAGGCATCCCAACCCACCGGATGATAACTCTCATAACCCTGCTGACGTTTAAACCGCGCCAATACATCACTAATGGTGTAGTTCATGGCATGCCCGATATGAATACCCGCCCCACTCGGGTAGTTGAACATACTCATAGCAATATACTTGGGCTTGGAGCTGGCTAGATCGGCCTTGTAGGTCTGCTGTTCATCCCAATATTGCTGCCACTTGGACTCAATCTCTTTCGGAGTATACTGACTCATTTAAGCAATCCTTCGCCATCTATCTTAGCAGATCTGACAGATTAGGCGGTGTATTTTAGCCGTTTCTTTAGGAAGCGTTTTGCACGAGCCGGCCGGCGGCCACGGCCACGGCCCGGGAGCGTTCAGCCGCTCCGTCAATTTGCCAACGCAATTGATCGCGCTGTAGTTTATTTCGTGGCACTCGTCCCTCTTGAATATTTGATTCGATAACTTCCTTAATGAGTCTTTCGTAGCCGCTACTGACTGCTAAGCGGACAGCAATTTTTGAGGCATGGATAACCGCGTGTTGCCGCAGTAAGGCTCGATAGGTTTCATTAATTTTACTGAGCGGCCGCGGACCCTTTTCGGTCATGACTAGCGGATCCACATAACGATTCTTCATTGGCTGCAAGCCATACTGCACACCGCCACTGTCAGTGTGAATTAGTTTAGCCGCGTTGGCTTTAATGGCGGGACGGCGTGTCTTTGGCACGCGGCCAGGCGTAACAGTTATTTCAACTGCTGAAGATAGTGGACCAAAATCAACCATGTGACTATTGAGTAGTGGCGACGGGTAATCTTGTGCTCTGGGGTCCTGGATAAAACGAATAAACTGGTCACGCTTGTACTCCACGAATCGCCAGCGCTCCTCATTGCCCAGTTGGCTGAGGAGCTGTGAAATAGCAAACATAAAGTCGTCGCGGTCAGTCCGTGAGGTATTTAAAGCTTGGAGTAGATCTTCATCGGCCCCATAGGTATAACTAGCAACGTCAGCGGTTTCACCCCTGTCGTACCGCCCCATATCAGGTAAACGGCGAGCGTACACGCTGTGTTTGAGCGCTTCAATGAGCAAATGTTCAATGACGCGATGCACGGGTTCATTCCAATGTTCAGTACTGAGTAGCAGATAGGCTTTCGAAAATACCAACGCTGCTTCCTCGCTGGTAAACGCTAGGCGGGCATCTTCCGTGATAGTCAAATTGTCGAGATTCGTCAACGTGTCAATAATCGCGCGTGCATCGGCATCCATATCTTCAGACTCCAGCCAAAGTCGCATTTCTTCAATCGTGTACTGGACGCGCTCAACACAGATGTCGGGCGCCTTGGTCTCTACCCAGGGTGGCGTAGCTATGCCCTGAATAGCTCCAGTTGTATCAATTTTGATACGATGCCGCTTTAATGCTTCTAGTACACCACCAAACTCCCAGGCTTCCATGGCGCGAGCTTGATGAGCGTTTTCTCGTCCACCAAAGCCACCTTCAATAATCATGTCGGTCAAGTGCGCGCCAATACCATGTGCCAAGTCATCCAGCATCACGGCAAATTCCCACGACAGGCGCTGGGCATCGCTGACTCGCGCCGGGTGCTCATCCGACTTCCGAAAAACCATTTCAGTATTACTCACGACATGACCAGCCCGGAAAAAGTCATAGGTGTTGGGGATTGTGCAGTGCTGTTTGCGCTTGGACAGTTGAGCCGTATCCATTGCTCTGATATAGAGGGGCGTACTCATTACATCGCGCATAACGGCCGCTTCAGGTCTGTCGGCAATGGCAAAGCTGTCAAGTGAGGGGTCCTGAACCTCTAAATAGTTAAGGTGTTCAATGAGCCGCCAAGTGTGATGTCCAACTGAGTAACGATTTTCATGACTATCGGGTGGTACATAGAGCCCAGTTGTTTCAGACATAATCATAAGGTAGCCGGTGCTGCCGCAAACTGCAAGCATAGGCGCTATACAGATACGAATTGCGCCACGGAAGACCCTATATCTAGTGCTAAAGCTTACGAATTTTGCGGCGGGCAGTCTCAAATAGAAAGGTCGCAGGGTAGCGCACTTTATCAATAACCAGGTCGTGGGCTGGCAAGTAGGCCACATCTTCACCGCCAAAACCACGCTTGAAAACGGACACACCGTAGAATCGATGACCGGTTTTGCCGTGTTCGGTGACACCCCAAAAGTTGTAACGGGTACAGCCGCGCCGCCGGGCCTCGGCAATGGCTGCCCACTGGATGGCGTAAGCTCCCGGGTAGTCACGCGCTAGCTGTGTACTGGCTCCATAGTGGTAGGCCGCCTCGGGTCCGTAGAAAATTATAAACGCCATGGCCAACAGCTTGCCTTGATAGGTCGAACGATACATGACTACTTTATCGGCTGCAGCGAGTGTTTTAAACTGCTCGCTCAAAAAGCGCTTCGAAAATGGTACAAAATTTTGCCGGCGCGCAGTTTCCAGCTGCAATTCATAAAACTCATCTAGGTATTTGCCAGTGGTGTCGGCTTCCACTGCCACCTCAAGCTTGGCAGCCCGGTTAAGTTCGTAGCGTGTGCCCTTACGCATGGCCCGCTTTAACTCCTCGTCGCTCTTGCTCAGATCTAGCTGGCTAGTGAGGTCAGCCGTTACGTGCATCGGGGAGGGTCGAAAACCAAGGCTATGAAATAACAGCTGATTTGCAGAGGTATCTAAGAGCTGTGGCCGCACCCGCGCAAAGACGCAGTGGTGTGCCTGCGCCACTTGGCGCAGTTCCTTAATCCAGGCGCCGATGAGTTCAGGGTTGTGCCAATCCAGCAGTGGGCCACCCGGTACCACGATGTGCCGACCGCGCCGGGCGGGCTCGACTACCGCTAGTAATACACCAACTAACTGCCCATTCTCATAAAAACCGCGTCGCTCGACCACATGATCGAGTCGCTGATGGAAGTCGCCCCAGTACCACGAATGCAAAAAGTTGGCTTCCGGGTGGGTCGCCACAAAGGCCTCCCACTCGTCTTTCACTTCTACTGGTTTGACGCTGATAGCCATTGTGCTACTTTCTTGGCCAATTGCTCAGCCTGAGATTCATTAATGTTTATATGGGTCGGCAGATTGACAATATGCTCAGCCAGCTGCTCGGCGTGTGGACAATTACCTGTCTGATAATTGGTCTTGGCAAGGTATTTGCGTGGACCAATTGGCGCGTCGTACCACGTATCACCTATATGGATGCCTTGCTTTCGCAGAAAGGCAACCAAGGCGGTTCGATCCGGTACACGAATCGGAAAGCGCAGATATATTGAAGCGTCGGACGAGGGGTCATCCCACTGAACTTCAGCTGGCAGTAGTTTGCGGTAGATGGCCGCAACCTGCTGGCGATGCGCAATTTCAGCGTCACGCCGGGGCCAACGGTGGGTCAGTAAGGCTATGGCCTTGGAAGTCATAGCATGGAGTCCTTCTAAATCATCACTCATGGGGGTGGCCAGCCAGTGGAGTTTTTTGAGCGCAAAATGCAGGTACCGTCCAAGGCCTACTGGGTAGGTCCAGCGAATCAGACTGGCGAGCAGTGGATACCAGCGGTTTTTGATGCGCTGACGCCAGGCAATGGTGGGCAGGTCTGGGTGGGTCGAAATTTGCGAGCGGCGGTCAATGAGTGCCCCACCAGCCACCACATCAACGCCTTTGTCTTGACTAAAAGATAGCATCGCCACATTACCCACGGTCCCAGCTTCGCGGCCGTCTGAGTAGTGCATCCCCAGGCTGTGGGCCAGATCTTCAATTAAGAGCAGTTCGTGCTGGTGGCAGTACTCCTCCAGTGGTGCAATATCCTGGCTCAATCCCAAAGTATTTTGCACAATTACCGCCCCGAGCTCTGGACGATGTTGATGCGCTACCTGCAACTCCTTGAGCGAAAAGTTGAGTGAATCCTTAGTGACATCGACATACAGCGCCTGGAAGCCGGCATTGACGACCGCCTTGTAGACGGCATAGCAAGTAAAGCCGTTGATGGCTACATAACTGCCTGGCTGCAAATGACTTTGGCGCAGCGCCAGCTCTAGCGCTTCGCGACCTTTGTAGGTCAGCGTCACTCGCCCCTCGTAGTGATCAGCCAAGAGGTATTGCAATCGTTTGGTCGAGCGTTGACTTAGCCCAAGTAAACTCCTTAAGCCAAAGCCGGGCGTGTAATTGGAGCCAAGCGAGTTAAAAAGGGCCATTACTGGGCCGCCTTCTGAATAACATCGATCACTTCGTCTGGGTGACTAAAAAACGGGGCGTGTCGGGCATGGTCGATAACGTGCAAATCGGCATCAGGCAGCATGGCGGCCATTTTTTGACCATCGCGCAGTGGCGTATAGCTATCGTCGCGGCCCCAAATAATGGTAGTGGGCACGTCGATCCGCTTAAATTCGAGTTGATTATCGGCTTCAAACATCTGCTGCATGGTCTGCTTCATATTCGGCGGCGCCTGCAGATAATCCTGACCACCAATCACTCGGTAAAATGTCTGCTTTACCCCTGGAATTGGCGTCAAGACCTTACCCACTTTAGCCAGCAACTTGAGTGTTTTCAGCTTCGCAGTGCGCGTTTTACGCGTGTTCACCACTCCGGCACTATCAATTAAGATTAAGTGCTTTAATCGCCCTGGGTGGGCTTGAGCGTAGGACAGCGCAATCCGGCCGCCATTGGAGTGTCCAATCACCACCGGGGCAGCTTCACCGGCTAACTGTTTATCGAGCCACTGGACATATCCATCCATATCCCAGACTTTGTCGCTCGGTGCCGTCAGGCCCGGTACCTTGAGCAGCACGGGCTCAAAGCCGGCCTCCTTGAGCAAGCGGCAGATTGCAGTCCACTTATCAAGCGAGTACGTCCAGCCGTGAATGATAAATAATTTCACGCCTTAAACCCCCACTTCACTCGCCACTTTTGCCACATCGGCTCGCGCCGCACGAGCCGTTCGGCGTCTGTCGGATGGGCCAGGAGCTTTTCGATAACACCTTCCATAAAGCGTACTCCCTTAAAGCAGATGGTTTCCCCGCCCTGGAGGTGCTCTTGAATATAGCTGAGTACTTCAGTTGGTTTATCAAAAACCTGGACATCGGTGCGGCCCCGTAAAGCCTCACTTAGATGTGGCGCCGTAAACTCTTTAATGCGTGGTCCTTCTAGCAGAATTTTTTGAAAGTGCGTGCCATCCAGCACTTTGGCAATTTTAACGTGTTCACGCTCGTTGTCTTGGCCCTGCTCAATCAAGTCACTCAGCACCAGCCATTTTGTCTTGGCCGGGTAAGTCTCAAACATCTCCACCACACCTGCCAAGCTATCAACATTGGAATTATTGTAGGTACTATCGATCAGCTGGGTCTGGTGTATGCCTTCAAAAACCGTACTACGCCCTGGTGGAGGTGTAAATTGCCGAAAACTGTAATCTGGCTGGCGCTGCAGATAATCAAGCAAAGCATCAACCATTGCCACTTGGTAATAGACCGAGCGCGGTTGAGGCGCCGATACGCGGTACTGCTTGTCTTTAAAGCCAAAAATGGTGTGGCCAGCGGCTAGTTCATACGTCTTGAGTGTATTGGCATGGATAGTAACCACTTTGGCTTTGGTGCGTTTGGTTTGTTCGACCATGAGCGGAGTATCACCGTTGACAATCACCAATTCCTGGGTCTTAGCCAGCAAGTCACCGTATTCATGAGCCACAGCTTCTTCGGGCCGGTTAAATTCACCGCTGCGTACCAGCTCGTCAAACTGCGCGGTGTGTGTATGTAGCGAACTTACCCACAGCGTGATATGCGGATGTAATAAACTGGCCAGGAAGCGCCCCTCGTGCGGGCGGTCAGAATCAACCTCGGCAACATAGAGCTTTTCCTTATATGGTTTCGTAAACGCCGCTATCGGTGCCTGCAGTAGTACCCGTAGCCAATCAAATCGCGATTTATAAATTCCAATTAGTCCAAGGATGTCCATGGGAATGCCATAGGCACTGTTGGCATGGTGCGAGTAATGCGCTTCACTCCCCAGCTGCGCTTCAATCAAGTGCAGCAGCGTGGTTTTACCGGCCGAACCCGTCACTACAATAATGCGTGGCTGCCAGCGCCGTAATTTGAGCCTCGCCCAAAACCGAAAATAGCGAGCCACCACAAAATAGAGGCGCCGTTTCAGCATATGGAACATAAACTTTATTTTACCCTAAACGGGGGCAAAAAGCTGGCCGGTTCGGCATTTTAGGCCAATCGCCTACTGCAAGCTTTGGAGACGATTTTGGAGTTCATTTAAAGAAATTGTGGCGGTTGGTAGCGCTAGTTTTTGACTCATGCCAAAGCTACCAAATGCGTCAATGCGTCCAACGGCCGGATAGCGAACTTGAACCAGTTGGTGCGACAGCGGGTCAATCACAAATTCCAGACCAATATCGGCTTGGGTAGCATAGTCAGCGGCATTAAAATTTTGAGCCGCAGGCAGTCCGGTAAATTTAGACAACTCTTGGAGCATGGCAATGTAAGCACGCGTATTGACTTTGACCTCATAGACCCGCACCGTGCGGCCCTGCCAGTTGTCTTTCTTAAAGCTCTGGTAATCCGCTTTGTAGACTTTATTGGAACGCATGTGGTCGAGAATTACGGCTCGTTGCTCTGCCGATACATTGGCCAGCGGCACAATCCCAAACAGTTCCTGATTGAGCGTTGAACTGGGATCGGATATGGCAATGTCTCCTTTCGCCCATGTATTGATTACGGGCTTAAAGTCAATTGTTTGCCCAGCGGCGTTTTTTTGAGTGGTTAGAATAGTGACGTAGCGAACATAATCGGTAGTGGCCGTAGCCACATTTTCAGTGACGACCAAGTTGGCGTCGCTACCCTGGCGCTGCAGGATTTTAGTAACAGCGTGCACATTTGGACGTTGACCCAATTGAACCAAGGAGTATTGATTAAGTGAGCTCGTCTCATTGGCTTGCGTGGTATGCCGAATTACGCTTGGCGAAGCTAAATTATTGGCTATAGAGTCCCAGAAAACTTGGTAGGGGCTGAGATAGACTTTTTGCCACCACAGTCCGGCGGCCCCCAGAAATAAGACTATTCCAATCAACACGCTTAAACGAATAATTATCTTTGGGCGTTGAAACCATAGCAGGTCAGTACGGGGCATAGCCCCATTGTAGCAGCCAACTGATTTGTTCGATATGATATAGGTTGCCTGTTAGGGGATGTAGCTCAGTTGGCTAGAGCGCAGCATTCGCATTGCTGAGGTCGTGGGTTCGACTCCCATCATCTCCACCACGTCCGAACTAACTCCAACCCTGTCCGCAATTTGGCAATCAAGTGGCCAAATTGCGGCAGAGTCTTGTGTTGTTCCTCCTTTCAGATTTACAAACAGACTTCGTCTTGGTTCGTAAATCTGATATCTTAGAAAATACAAATCATCAAATCAAGCAAAGCTGTTTGATGATTTGAGAGGAGAAGCATAGCCCTAGGTCGAAGCTGTTGCCGAAATGAGGCAAAACTAGGCAAGGGCGTAGCTTCGACGAGGGGCATTGGCGCAGTTGGCTAGCGCGCTTCCATGGCATGGAAGAGGTCATCGGTTCGAATCCGATATGCTCCACCAACTAAAAAGACCGAGAAATCTCGGTCTTTTTTCGTGCGCTCCCACCCACGGCGGGTGCTGTTTGTTTTTGGATATTTGTTTCGTATCACGCGCCGCTTGCGCACGATTCATAAGCATTTATATCGCTTAACGGTTAAAAAATCAAGCGCCTGACTGATGAAAGGCTTCCCAGCGGCGCTCTGCCATCATGCGTTCGAGATCACGATGATACAAACTATCAAGCTGTGGTTCGGGCGGCTGGCTGGCAAAGCGTGCACTCAGGGCCTGGCGATCAGCTTCAGGAATGATAGGGCCAACGGCCACTTCTCCAATGGCTTCTGTGATGGGTTCGTGGTGACGAAATCGCTCGACGACTCGCTGAACGAGCGAGGGACCGGCTTCGAATAATTCACCGTGACACATGGTTAAGCTAGTTATACAACTACTATTTCAATAGTTCAAGCAACTTTTGTTCATTGATTTGTTTGGTGCCTAGTTTCTTGGCTTTGGTTAATTTGCTGGCGCCCACATTGGCACCAACCACTAAGTAATCGGTATCCTGGCCAACGCTGGATTGGAAGGTACCGCCCAGCGCCCGAATTTTCTCAGCTGCTTCTTCGCGGCTCATTGATTCTAGCGTGCCGGTCACCACAAAGTTTTTGCCACTCAAAGGGCCGCCGACTCGTTTTACTTCCTCGGGCTTTACGCCCAGCCGGGCAAATTTTTTTAGCAATGCTTGATTAGTGGGCTGAGCGAACCACTCCACGATGCTTTCGGCCACCACTTCCCCAACACCTTCCACCGCACTGAGTTCATCAATGGTTGCTGCCTGCAAAGCCTCGAGTGAGCGAAAGTGATTGGCAATATCGATGGCCGTCTGGGTACCAATGTGGCGAATGCCGAGACCATAAATAAAGCGCGCCAATGGCGGCTTTTTCTTAGCTTGAATAGCATTCACAAGTTTAGTAGCCGATACTTCTGCAAAGCGTTCCAGCTGCATGACGTCTTCTTTTTTGAGCGTATAGATGTCAGCCGTATCTTTAATGAGCCCCGCATCTAAGAGAGCTATGACATTCTTTTCGCCCAGACCCTCAATGTCCAGTGCCGCTTTACTAGCATAATGCTGAATACGCTTCCAAACGCGTGAGGGGCATTGCTCATTCGGGCAGCGCCAAACGGCTTCGTCGGCCTTGAGTTTCACGAGCTTGGTATTACATTCCGGGCAGTGAGAGGGCATCACAAATGCTTTTTCGGTGCCGTCGCGCAGGCTTACCAAAGGCTCGACCACTTCCGGAATAATGTCGCCAGCCTTATGGATAATTACCGTATCTCCAATGCGGATATCTTTACGACGAACTTCACTTTCATTGTGCAAGGTCGCCATTTGCACAGTGCTGCCCGCTACCACAACCGGTTCTAGCATCGCGACTGGCGTTGCCGCGCCCGTGCGGCCAATGGACACGAAGATGTCCTTTACTTTAGTTGTGGATTGCTCGGCCGGATATTTAAAAGCAACCGCTCCCCGCGGGGCCTTTCCCACAATCCCGAGGCGGGCGTAGCGGGCGCGATCGTTGACTTTTATTACCAGGCCATCGGTATTAAACGGTAACTCTTGCCGCTTGGTTTCCCACTTACTGGCAAAAGCCATGATGCCTTCTAGGTTCTCACTGACCGAGGCATCCTTATTGACCAGAAAGCCTAGGTTGCCGAGGGCTTCATAGGCAAAGGTATATGTCGGCACTTCCTGAGCGTTGTCTCGCAGGAGATCATAGGCCCGAAAATGCAGTCGACGGGCGGCGACAAGGTTAGGATCTAATTGTCGGACTGTGCCCGCGGCTGTGTTACGCGGGTTCGCAAACAGTGGTAGCCCTTTGGCTTTTCGCTCAGTATTTAAGGCTTCGAAGTCCTTCTTATACATGACGATCTCGCCACGCACTTCCGTGCGGCCAGACAAGAATTGCTCCATTTTATGATTGGGCTCGAGCCTCAGCGGTACAGACTCGATGGTCCGTACATTGGCGGTAATATCTTCACCCACCAGCCCATCGCCCCGGGTTATACCACGGATGAGCAGACCGTTTTCATACACTAGCGCGCAGGCAAAACCATCCATTTTGACATCCATGAAATATTCCAACTTGACGCCAGCCGGCAGCAACTTTGTAATTCGGTCTATCCAGGCAGCCACTTCTGACTCAGTAAATACATCGTTAAGGCTCAGCATGCGTTGGCTGTGCTGGACCGTCTGAAAGCCGGGTAGCGGCGCGCCCGCCACTCGCTGCGTTGGCGAGTCGGGCGTAATTAACTCCGGGTACTCAGTCTCGAGCTCACTCAGTTCGTGCTTCAGGCTGTCGGCCGCCGCCTCGCTCATAATTGATTCGTCGAGGACATGATAGTGGTAGCGGTAGTTATTAATTAGTTGGCGTAACTTTTCGATGCGCTTAGCGGCTTGGGCTTTAGTCATAGTAGCTCCCGATACAGTGTATACATATAACTATGCACCAGCACGAGTGCCACGAGGGTAAAAACGAAAAAGACCCACTCAGCCAAACTAGCCGCAAACATGATGGTTGGGATGGTGAAAACGGCGGCCAGAATTACCAGTATGAGCGGTAAGAAGAGCAGTTTACGCAGCACCGTCCAGCGACGATAGAGGACCAGTTGACGCGCCGAGCGCAGGGCTTTGAGGGGTGTCATATTGGGTAGGGTCACAATGTAGAGGGCAAACAGCGATGATGTGATCATATAGAGCGTCAGCAAGCCAAACAAGAAAAAGAGCATGCCCCACAAGACCTTTTCCGGGCTGGTAGCCGCCAGCCCATTACCAATCACCGTGGCGTAGATGGTGCCACCAACCAGCAGTGGGATGAACTGCAAACCAATAATTATGAGTAGTAATAGAAATGGGATAAGCGGGTACATGCCTTGATAAAACGCCTCGCGCACACGGAATTTGGTGGGCTTAGGTAGGTGTGTTTGACGCAGAGCCCAAATTAGCGCCAGACTTATCACAATTAGTAAAATTGACTGATAAACGCCCGCGACATCGCTGGACGCCGAACCACTATTGCCGACTAGCAAACCAAAGATGGCCAGGCTATTTGATAGACCACCTGGTCCCCCGCCCAAAAATGATCCAAGCGTCGTTTTAACTTGCTGCACATTGAATCCGCTACTCAAACCACGCACCAGTAAGAGATTGAGTACGCCATAGACAAGCAGCAACCCACCGTACACGCGCCAGTATTGTCGTAGATGCTGCAACGCCCGCCAAAACAAGCGCCAACTGGCTGGCAAGATTGGCCCCTGGTGACGAATTCGGGGGCTCTGGCGAAAAGACCGGTAGTGCGCCGACTTCAGTGTGCGCGTTGGCTTGGCCAGCGCTATGGATCGTTTTTTAGTGGTACGCCGAGAGGCAGACTTTGACTTGGCCATAACTAACTATGCGTCTCCATGGACTGCAACTCACGGATACGATCTTCGATGGGTGGATGGGTACTAAACAAATTGGTTACTGAGTGACCTTTGAGCGGATTTGCAAAATACAAATGGGCCGTGGAGGTATTTTGGCGCCGTACGCTACTGCCCGTTTGTTCAATTTTGCGCAGCGCACTGATTAAGCCCTCGGGATAACGCGTCGTCAGCGCCCCGGTGGCGTCGGCTAAGTACTCACGCTTACGGGAGATAGCCAGCTGAATAAGCGTTGCAATAACAGGAGCCAGTATCGCTGCAATAATTCCCAGGATAAAAAAGAGTTGGTTGTTATCGTCATCATCGCCACCCCCAAACCAAGCGAGTCGCAGCATAATATCGGCTAGCAAGGATATGACCGCCACCAAGGCAAATGCCATAATCGATACCCTAATGTCATAGTTTTTGACGTGTCCTAGTTCGTGAGCGAGCACGCCTTCCAGCTCGTTGCTATCCATAATGCTCAGCAGCCCGCTGGTGACTGCCACAGAGGCATGTGCTGGATCACGGCCGGTCGCGAAGGCATTGGGCGCGGGATCGTCAATGATGTAAACCTTGGGCGTTGGCAGACCGTCGGTAATGGCCAGGTTTTCAACGATGCGGTAAAGCTGAGGGTTATCACTTTTGGCAATTGGTTGAGCGCCATTGAGGGCCAGCGCCAGTCGACTAGCGCTCCAATAGCTGATCAGCGCATAGACCAGACTGGCCACAAGTACGTAAACGGTGAGACTGGGTTGGCCTAACCACCGGCTAAACAGCCACCCGAGCGCGGCCGTCAACAGCACAAAG
>CAYTTW010000017.1:0-16140 GCA_964441005.1 uncultured Candidatus Saccharibacteria bacterium
AAAAGCAGCCCCTATTTTATGAAGCCACCAACAGTGTTCGTCTACCGGTGGGCAGCGATGGAGCCAAAAGTCTGACAGCCGTCGTGCGGGCTCTGGACCAAGCAAAAGTGGAGCCGGCCTCGCTGGCTCTGCACCAGCCGTCACTGGATGATGTGTTCTTAACGCTAACGGGTGAAAAAGCATCGGAACACGCTAAACCCGCCCCAGGAAGGAAGCGCCACTAATGCAAATATTTACTGACACGTGGGTCATTACCAAGCGTAATTTACTGCGCTACTTCCGCTTGCCGCGGCTGGTGTTCTTTAGTTCCATACAGCCAATTCTGTTTCTGACACTTTTTAACTTTGTCTTTGGTGGGGCGCTTGGTCACGTCGGGGCGGCGCTGCACGGCAAGTACATTAATTACTTACTGCCCGGCATTATGGTGCAAGTCACACTGTTCGGTGGGCTACAAACCGGCATTGGTCTGGCGCGCGACGTGAATGATGGTATTATTGACCGTTTCCGCAGCCTGCCGATGAGTCGTGCCGCTGTCCTGGCCGGACGTACAGTGGCCGATTCGATTCGCAATGTCATTGTTATTGCCATTATGTTGATTGTCGGAACGCTCTACGGCTTTCGTTTTTATAACGGCTGGCTGAACGGCGTAGCGATGATAGCCCTGCTGTTGCTGTTTGGTTTTGCCTTTTCGTGGGTGGCGGCCTTTATAGGGCTCACGATGAAAGATGAAGAAACGGCCCAGCTGGCTGGTTTTGTCATGGTCTTTCCGCTAACCTTCGCCAGTGCCGCTTTTGTGCCAGTCCAAAGTATGGCCAGTTGGCTGCAGCATTTTGCCAACAACCAGCCCATTACTTTTGCCGCCAACGCGGCTCGGAGCCTCGCGCTGGGAGTACCAAGTGATGGCGGGGTCTGGAAGCTGTTGCTCTCAGTTGTCATTATTTTAGCTATCTTTATGCCACTCTCGGTCTACAACTATCGGCGCAACGCCTAAGCGCTAATTATTTCACAGCCGTTTAGCCAAACAGCATTTACACTAATGCTATGCGTATCTTATTTTTTGGCGATAGCATCACCCAGGGCTTTTGGGATACGAAAGGCGGCTGGGTGCAGCGCCTGCGCACGGAGTACGATCAGCAAACTATCAAAAATTTAGCCGGTGATGCGGTTGAGATTTTCAACCTCGGTATATCGGGTGACACCACCAGTGGGGTGGCAAGGCGTTTGGCCTACGAAGTAGAAGCCCGGCGTTGGCTTAATGAGCCCTTTGGGCTGGTCTTTGAAGTGGGTATGAATGATACCGTCTTTCGGGGGCCTGAACGGGAAACAACCGTGGAGCAGTATCATGATGATCTCGATGTCTTATTGAGTGCCGCGCATCATTACAGTGATAAGATTTTATTCATCGGCCTGACCGGTGTTGACGACGAGCTTTGCAACCCTTGGATCTACAGTAGCACCGGAAAATGTTTTAGTAACGACCGAATTCTGAAATTTGAAGAGGTCTTACGCAAGTTTTGCCTGCAGAAAAAGGTACCCTGCGCTCAGATTTTGGAAAAGTTTCAGGCCAAGCAGCGCGAGCATAATTTGTTAGCCGATGGTCTGCACCCCAACGACCTCGGACATCATCTCATCTCAGATTTAGCAAAGCCCGAATTTGATAAATTGCTAGCGTAAGCCGATAAAGAAAGTGTGGAGCGGCGCGCCAAACAGATCTTTGCGCACCTCTTGAACCAGCGGTGTTGGTGGCGCTGACGCTACTTCAGTAGCCGCTTCTACTGCCACCGTACTAGCTACGGCTGTGTGGCCACAGCCCAGTATTTCGTCAATATCTTTGAGTGTGTCAGCGCTGGTGTTTAGAAATTCACGGGCTGCTTCGATTTTTGTCATCACTTCCTCTAAAAAACACAAGAGCCCCCGGTTTGGCGGGGGCTCGTTTGTTTAAGTGCTTTGTTTTTGATTAATTCGTATGCCAATCCAAACGGCCCCGGCCATTAATAATGGCAAGGTACATGCGAGCTTGCATGACAACTGAATTAACCATACTCACCAATGTACGCCGCTTATGTTTAGACGTCAATACTCACTTTTATTTTTTTAAAAATCGGTTCCCCCGCCTATAATAGGGCTTCATGACGGTAACCACTGACAGTTTGAATAACCCGCCGACAGCGGTGTCTTTGCAAGGTAGCCAAGCCACCAATAATCAGAATTTGCAGCCCACAAATGGCACCCTTCAACCAACTGGCGCCAATCCGGACTTCTCGGCTGGTACGACCAACCAAGTCCTGAACTCACAGTCAGCGGTTTTACACGTTGGCAATACAACAGAGGTAGTTTCAACCAATTCACTGCTGGCGGGCAGTGCCCCGCCCGTCAAGCACACCAATTATGCACCGCTGCTTATTAGCCTCGGACTGGTGGTGGTTGTTACGGCGCTCATGAGCTGGCGACTACTGGTCACGTGGCGGCGTGACCTTACGACTAAGTGAATTATCTCGCGGCAGCTGTTTGGCATAAAGCCTACAACTAAAGCGTAACGGAGATAAGGTGTGAAACAGATACTCATTATTCCTGGCTTTGGTCAAGGGCCGTGGAGCCCGTCGATGCGCCGCGTGGCGCTAGCGCTGACGGCGCAACAGGTAGCCGTCGAAATTGCCCGTTTGCATTGGCGGGGTCATACCATGACAGATTGGCTGGAAGAGCTGGCTCAAACCCTCGACGATTGGTATCTAGCTAATACGACCATTATTGGTTTTGGCTACGGCGCGATGCTCGCTACCATGGTGGCGAGCCGTCAAACACCCCAGCAAGTGGTGCTCTGTAATTTGCCCAATAGTTGGGCCGAGGACCTCACTAATCTCACGCTCAACTGGTGGCACCGCTCGGTTCATTCCGACCTATGGCAAGACTTTAAGGCCTACCGTTTTAGTGAAATTGCCCAGACAATTACCAGCCCGACGACGATTGTGCTAGGTGAGGCAGAAAGCCTGCGTATGCCTGGTTTGCTGGCTCGGGCGCAGATCGCCCAGCACTTAATAGCTGGTAGTCAGCTTCAGATAGTACCGGGTAGTAGCCGCAACTTTTTCCGTTCGCTCAATCAGGAAAGCTTGCACCAGCTGTTACCGCTTAGCGGAACCTAGGCTTGAGCGGTATGTTGGTCGTCGAGGCGCGCCAGCAGCTGGTCGTCATCGCCAAACAACCGTACGCGTAACCAGGCCAACCGCCAAAAGACAAGGTGAAGGTGAATTCCGGCACCGAGGAGCACCAGTGCCAGCAGTCCATACAGCAGTGAGCTCAGCCCGTGGAGATAGCTAAGGGCAATTTGGCTGCTCAGCACGGTGTAGGGGAGCAAGTATTTAAGGAAGAATAGCCAATAGATTCCCCAGCCTACCACTGCGCTGAAGCGTAATATGCCACGCTGGACGGCCTCGCGCGTAAAGCGCTCGGGGTTCACGTTTTTATAGTGTTTTTCAGTCTGATAGTGTAGCAGCGAACTAAGCGGAGCGCTCAGGCTGTAGATCAAGACGTACACAATGAGCCCAATACAGCCCCAAAACACAAAAAACAGGATGCGATTTAAGATGTTGTTACCGAGTACATCTTGGACCAATAGGTGTAAGCTGTCGCGGAAGTGGTTGATGATGGCCGGCGACGCGTTGGCGCCAAACAAATAGGTGTAGAGGAGGCCGGTTTGGCTGCTGTAGGACCACAGGGCGATGGCTAAGACGACGCCCACCAGCAAACTGGTCATCACCAGGCTAAATACCGAGGGCAAGAGAATCAGGCCAAAGATCTGCAAGCGGTCTTTACGAAACATTAGCTTTAGTATAAACCATAAGCAATTCTAGGCGTGTATAATCGGAGTATGTGGTCCGAAGAAGGCAACTGCCTGGTTAAAGAGTTCAAATTTGCGGATTTTGCCGCGGCGCTGGCGTTTGTAGATCAAATTGGCAGTCTGGCGGAAGCGGCCAATCATCACCCCGAGATTGAACTGGGCTGGGGCCGGGTGAAAGTGAGCCTGACGACCCATTCAGCCGGTCACGTTACCGATAAAGATAAACTATTGTCCAGAGAGATAGATGCCCTTGAAACGTCGTAATTCAAAATGGTTTATCCGCGTCCGCGGTAGTTATCTGCCAAACAGCCAAGCCGGTTGGTTAACTTACATTCCGTATGTTGGCTACTTAGTGGCCGTGCTGGTCTACGTGCTACAGCGCCACTACGATTTCTGGTTAAGTTTATTTATTGTCGTTCCCAACTGGATTGCCGCCGCCGCGGTCATGAACTGGGTAGCCGCCCGCACCTCGTGATTAGTTCGTTTTGAGCTCACAGATTTTCATCTTTCCATCGCTCGATAGGTAACCCCGCCAGACGCGGTTCAGCAGGCGGTAGGGGTCATCCAACACCACAGTGCGCGTGTGTTGTATAAGCTTGGTAGCTTTGACCTGAGCGACAATTAATTCGCGCTCGGCATCGGTATCGGGGTGAATCATGTGTGTAAATTGGGCGTTATGGCGAATAATGCCAATGCCCACATCCAAAGAGGCGGCGCCGATCCACAGAATACGTTCGGGCGTTTCGGGCTGGTGCTGTCGTTGCCAAAAGTGCAGGTGTTCTCGGAAACGCTCATCCACCTGATATGTCGACGCCCAAAAGCGGACATGGTGACGGTAGCGCGGGTTATTTTCGACCGGCAGCTCAAAGCCTAAATCTTGGTAGCGGCCAAAGAGATAGAGATGACTGAACGGGGCGGTCGGATAGGGCAACTTAAAGAGCATACTAACTCCCAGTCGAAAGACGTTTTTCAGCGTGCGGCGATCGGCCTGGTACCACCCCGCCCGCGTCATTGTCTCGATCAACTGCTCGCGCGTGCCCGCGAGGCCAATATTAATGGGGTCACTGGCAAACCCGTCGGGGGTGGTGCAGTACAGGGGCACATGCTTTGGCTTAATGAGAATGCGAATAATCCTTAGCATGGCTGGGATCAAAAAGTAGGCCGTGACAATGTAGGTGGTAATGATGGCGAAAGCCGCGGGGACGCGGTGGTCAATAATGGGGTAGATGTCTTTGACAGCAATGTACGTCATAGCCACACCCGGCAGCAAAATGAGTGCACGTCGGATAAAACGAGTAATATAGACGAGCAAAATGGTAGCGTAGACCATGAGGCTGATAGATACTATGCTCTATATGTTGAGTGCATTTCAAGCTACGGTGCGTGCCTACTATGCTCACCATGGACGGGACTTGCCATGGCGGCCACCAACTCTGTCATTGCAGTCTAATGGGCAGCTTGACCCGTACGCCATTACCGTGTCGGAGCTTATGTTGCAGCAGACACAAGTAACGCGTGTGATTCCCAAGTATCAGGCGTTTTTACAGACCTTTCCGAACTGGGACGCGCTGGCTCAGGCCCCGCTGAGCGAGGTTCTCCGGGCCTGGAGTGGTTTGGGCTATAATCGCCGGGCCAAATATCTGTGGCAAACCGCCCAGCGCGTTACTGGGGACCACCATGGGCAATTGCCGCAGGATAGGATGGAACTGCAAAAGCTACCAGGCATTGGGCCTAATACTGCTGGCGCGATTGTTGTCTACGCCTTCGACCAGCCTGCCGTTTTTGTGGAGACCAATATTCGCACCGTTTTTCTTCATCACTTCTTTCAAGACCAAATCGATGTACCAGATGCAGCTATCCTCAAGCTAGTTGAACAAACGCTTGATCGACACAATCCCCGAACTTGGTTCTGGGGGCTCATGGACTATGGAGCCTATTTGAAGGTAACGGCCGGTGCGCAACTAGCTGCTAGCAAGCACTACACCAAACAATCAACTTTTCACGGCTCGCGGCGCCAACTCCGCGGCCAGATTATTCGTTTGCTCACGGAAAGGAGCTATTCACGCGCCGAGCTCCAAAGGCATTTGCCCGATTCACGCCTGCCCGACGTCCTAAGCGACTTGGTCGCCGAGCAACTTGTCAAACAGATCAAAAAGGGTTATGCTTTAGCCTAAAGTTGCTAATGGTTAAATAAACATTGAAAGGTATACATGCTTAAACGTTTTTCGCGCCTTATCGGCCTGAGCTTTATCGCAACCCTTCTCTTTATAGCCCCGGTTGCGGCTGAAGGTGGCTCGGGCACAAATTCTGGATCGGGCAGCAGTGGCTCGGGAAGTAGCACGACCACCAAAACGGAGGACAAAACAACTTCATCAACTACCACCACAACCACGCCCAAAACCGAGACCGAAACGCCAAAAGATGGGGCGACGCTCCAGGCTCGGGTGGAAAAGCACAAGGCTGATGAAAAATTAAAGCTAACGACAGCTGAGACACAAAAACTTCAAACCAAGTGCAAGGTAGCCCAAACACCTATCAAAACCTTGGGCGATAAAGTTCATGCCAACGTTGACCAGCGCAATAAAGCTTACGAGGAACTCAGCACACACCTAACAGCTTTATTGCCGAAGCTCAAGGCCAAAGGCCTCGATACGGCTGAGTTAAGTAGCGAGCAGCAAACCCTGGCGACGAAAATTGCCACCTATAAAACTGATGTAGCCACCTATCAACAAGACCTGACCGATCTCAATGCTATGGATTGTGCCTCCGATCCTACCGGTTTCAAGGCTTCGCTGACCACAACGCGCACACTCCGTGAGAATCTCAGCAAAGAAATTGCCGACATTAAGACCTATGTCACCAACACCATTAAGCCGACATTGGCTAAGCTGCGCGCGCAGTTAGCGACTGAAGAGCAAACCACCAAACCAACTTCAACGACATCCGGAGGTAACCAATAATGGATCCTGATATCAAAACCCCACCAGCTGATGCTGTCGCCACGGCGCCGGCCCCAAGTGAAGTAATAGCCCCACCACCGGTTGAAGAAGCACCGCCACCAGATAGCACCCCACCAGCGCCGGCCGCTGCTGAACCACCAACCCCACCGCCTACTCCTGAAGCCCCACCGGCCGCCAAGCCGCATCATTCCATGCCGGTCATAACCGTGGTGATAGCTCTGATTATTGCGGCCATCTTGATTGCCCTTACGGTATTTGCCTACATGAAGAGCACCAAATCGAACTCTTCAACCACCCAAAAATCAGCCACTACTGCAACCGTAAGCAAAGTGACTACGACTGACGTAGACCAAACCAGCCAGGCCCTGGATAAAAGCCTCGGCAGCGTTGACGATACAAAAGATTTTTCAAGTGCCGATCTTAGTGATAGTGCTCTCGGTCTCTAGTTCATTGCCAGCACTTTTGTATTAGCACTTCTACTCTAGTACATTGTGGTATCATTATGTCTATGTCCGTTTCAGAATTTGCTCCGAGTGGAGAGCATGTTTTTTCCGAGGAACGCACCAGAATTTGGCTTCAAGAGCGAGCAGCTGGCTATAAGGAACTAGACTGGGTTGACGATCGAGAATTACTAAGTCCGTTTCTCCTTCAACTGACACAAGATAGAGTTGATGATTATGTTGATCTTGGCACAGGTACAGGTGCTGTGTTGACTCAGCTAGCACCACTTGCAAATAGGGCGGTAGGTGTAGATATATCTGAGAAAATGCTCAGCCAAGTAGATGCAGCCACTGATAATATTTTTCTGTTGCAAGCAGATGCCTCCAGACAAGTGCCCCTACCTACTGGTTACGCTGACTTAGTCACAGAACGTATGATGCTTCACGATCTTGAAGATCCAGGCCAAGCTCTAAGGGAGGCGTGGCGCATTGTAAAGCCAGGCGGCCAGCTAATAATTTGTGAAAATGTGGTTGATCTACCAAACAGTGACGTCGCTAACGCTTTACACGGGTTTCTAAACGGACAACGAATCAATAGTCCTATCGGTGATAGTAATTTTTATCATGCGCCAAGTGAAGCAGCGGTAGCTTTCTTACGGAGTCTATTTGTTCTTAAACATGAACCGAACCGTTACCTATGGACTGGCGGTCAACTCCGTGATTTAGTTCAGGATAATTGTGAGGAAGCATTGTCCGCAAAACTTCTATTCAGTATCAAGTATTGGGATGTGGGCAATTGGCTAGAGAAGAGTGGATTTCCTTTAGAGGATTGCAAGCAGCGTGGTATCGCGGCTTGTCTAGCCGCACCAGCTAACCTAAAAGACGAATGGGGATTGAATATTACTGTTGATGGCGAATCTGTCCCTCTCGAGCATCATCCTGAACTACTCGCTCGCTATCAAGAGGCAGCTCCAGACATTAGGGAGGCCACAGGGATCAACGCCTTTTTTTACGCTGCTTTTGCCAATATAAGCGTAACTAAAGCAGCTTAAAGTGTGAATCAGCAACAACTGGGGCAAATAGTTAGTTTTTGCAAGCCCTACTATAAAGCAACCGGTAGATGGCATGCCTGGGACCACATTTCGGCAGTACGCTCCCTGGTGTTGGCTATTGCTAAAGCCGAATTCCCCATGGCTAATACCCGTTGTCTTGAAGCCGCGGCCATTATTCATGACATGGGCAGGATCATAAAAGACGAAGGACACGCCGAAGAAAGTGGTAGAATCGCTAAACCTTTTCTGCTGGCAATAAATGTTCCATCGGCAGATATCGACGTAATTTTAGATGCCGTTACGCATCACGACGTCAAGAAAATTGATCAATCAAGGACACTTGAGGCCCGGATTCTCTTTGACGCCGATAAAATCGAAATCCTAAGTGTCTACGGGTTTTTGCGCGTAGCTTACTGGTTGGTGGAAGAGCGCCAGATGGAACTCGGCAAAGCAATAAACTTCTTGTGGGACTACTGCCAAAAGTTTCAGACCAAGCTTTACTCCGATTACGCGAAGGATACCCTAAAACCCAGTCTCAAACTTCTCTCGCAGCTTGTTGACGATTTTAATGTGTACCAACAGCAATGGCGAAGCAAGAAGAATTTATAGTATTGTGCAGCCCTGACGGCCTGCCGATTGGCACGGCTGAGAAATTGAGCTCACATCATGCTCATACACCGTTGCACCTGGCCTTTTCCTGCTATGTTTTTGATGATCAGGGCCAGTTTTTGGTCACTCAAAGAGCGCTCTCTAAGAAGGTGTGGCCTGGAGTATGGACGAATAGTTGTTGCGGGCATCCGGCGCCAGGCGAAGAAATGGTAGACGCAATAAAAAGACGGTTGGATTATGAACTCGGTATGACAGCCAAGAGTATTAGAGTGGTTATTCCAGACTACGTATACCAAACGCCGCCGTTTAAGGGGATTATTGAACACGAGTTCTGCCCAATCTATGTCGCCCGGGCCACAAGCCAACCAAATCCTAATCCTGATGAGGTGGAGGCCCTTCGTTGGCTAAGCTGGACCGATTACGTCAAAGAGCTGGAAAACGATTCTGGAGATATCTACTCGTGGTGGTGCAAGGACCAGCTCAAACTACTCAAAAATCACCCCTTGATTAAAGAGTACGCCTGGATGTAGTATTCACTGCGTGCCAAAAGGGTTTAAAAGCCTCAGTGATCAGCAAGTAGTAAGCCTCATTAAAGATGGGGCCGTTGGTGTGCTGCCGACTGATACCATTTATGGTCTGGTGGCGCTCGCGGCCAATGAAAATGCAGTGGCGCGGCTGTATAAACTCAAAAACCGTGACCATAAACCGGGAACTGTCATTGCGGCGTCAATTGAGCAGCTAGTGGATTTGGGCATTAAAGAGCGTTATTTAAAGGCTGTGCAACAATTTTGGCCAGGGGCCGTAAGTGTGGAGATTCCTCACTCCTTAAGCTATTTGCACCAGGGCACGTTTCGTCAGGCTTTTCGTATCCCGAAAGATGAAGGCGTTCAGCAACTGTTACAGCAAACCGGACCGTTGCTTACCTCAAGTGCCAATCACCCTGGCAAGCCCGAAGCCAAGTCTATTGCCGACGCCAAACGATATTTTAGTGACAAGCTTGATTTTTACGTTGACGGCGGTGATCTCAGTGATCGGGCACCCTCAACGATTATTCGGATTGTCGATGATGCGATAGAAATTATCCGTGAGGGTGCCGTTAAGATTGAGCCCAATGAGTAAGCTATACTGATGCCTATGACGTTTGACGATTATCAAAAGAAAGCGCTCACCACAGCGATCGTGAATCCTGATCCGCTCATGGATAAAACAATTTGGGCGATGGGGATTGCTGGAGAAGCCGGCGAAGTCCTTGAAAAATGGAAGAAGATAATCGCTTATAAAGATGGCAAAATCAGTGACGAAGACCTAGCCGAGCTGGGCAAGGAACTCGGTGACGTCATTTGGTACGTTGCTGTTATGGCACACAGCCTCGGCCTGTCACTTGATACATTAATGGAACAAAACCTTGCTAAGTTGGCTAGCCGCAAACAGCGTAACGTCCAAAAAGGCGCTGGTGACAATCGCTAGTGCTCAGGGCCAAGTTTAGCCATATAGGCTAAGGCCGTTTCGGCCACATCAGGATCGCCACAAGCCCGCTGAATAAGGTCAATCGTATCCGTGGTGCGATCGCCATGGCGAAAGAGGGCAAAGGCTAGGCGAAACCGTACATAGCGGTTATCATCCGTGACCATGCAGGCACGCAGTTCCTTGATAAGGTCTTTGTCAAAGTCATGACTGGTCAGTTCCAGCAGGCCTGCAGCGAGGTCGCGCACATCAGGGTTAATGTCGGTTGATACAGCCTGAGTCGCCCAGGTGACGTACGTGGGCTGATTGCAGACACCGGGAAGAGCGGCGTCAACTACTTCCCAATCTTGGCGCTTGGCAGCGCTTTCTAGCTCCTCAATTGATAGCAAGGGCATCTGAGCCTCCTTGGGTCGTAAAATTAGTGCGTAACCATTCATCCAGACTATCACCACCACCGCCGGCCATGCCAACCACCATATCACCATGATCTAAATGTTCCTGGATGACCTGCTTGAGCTTGGCATCGCGCGCCATTGGAACGGCAATGGTTGGATCGACAAGATGACTAATGAGCTCCTCCGGTGGAATGACTCGCTGGTTAGGATCTTCGCGCGCCAGGTAGCTTGGAATCCAATAGACGCGTTTAGCGCCACTAAAGCAATCGCCGTAATCGTCGAGCATATAGTGCTGGCGGCGGTTGGTCAGCGGTTCGTAAACGACCACTAAGTCTTGCCCATTTTCCTGAGCGATTTCCAGAGCGGCGCTCATGCCGCCACGGATTTTCTCTGGTGTATGGGCGTAGTCAGAATACAAATTTGGAATCAGCTCTTCCATACGGCGCTGCAAGCCAGGGAATTTATTGATATGCTCAATAATATTTTCCAATGGTTTACCAGTTAGCTGCCGTACAGCCTTAACGGCCAGCCAGGCATCGAGCCGGTTATATTGCCCTGCAAGTTTAATTCTTCCAATATCTGGGTCACCAGAATCCATAATGGCGTGATGGTCGGTAGGCTCAACACCTATATACTCCTGGTCTTCTTGCCACATTTCCACCCACTCACTTTGGCTTATGAATTCCTTAAAAGCCTGTTGGTAGTCCTCGCGGGTCGGGAAAATCTCGTGGTGATCCCAAGAGACGCCCGTAATAATGCTTACAAATGGCTTAAAGGCCAGAAAATTACGGTCAAACTCGTCGCACTCATACACAAAATACTCTGAGTCTGGCTCGTAGTGCCCCATATCGCCAAAGCTGATTTTGGCACCCACTGAATAACTGACCGGGATACTCAATTGTTGAAAAAGCCATACCAACATGGCTGTGGTGGTCGTTTTACCGTGTGTGCCGGCAATGGCGATAAGTTTTAGCTGTTTGTCCTGGATGATCTGGTTGAGGAGCTCGTCGCGCTTGGATACTTTAATGGCTTGCTCACGGGCAAATTGCAGCTCAGCGCTATCTGTCGGCACCGCCGAGGAGTACACTAGCCAGTCAATCGGATGGCGCTGGTGGGCCGCGGCAATCTCTTCGCGTGTTTGCCCAATCGTAACGTCTGTGATGCCATGCTTTTTGAGGTAGGTAATGTACTGCGAATCCTGTTGGTCCGAACCCGATACAGTGTGTCCTGCCTGCTTGGCAATCAGCGCCAGCGGCCCAATAGCTGTGCCACCAATGCCGCTAAAGAAAATATGCATAGAGTTAAGTATAAAGTGAAACCATGGGCTTATGCTACACTGCCCATGAGTATACTAAACAAAAAGCTTATAATTTTAACTATGACCGAACGTCGTTGGCACCTTACGAGGCAAAAGCTCCAACCAGTTAGCCCTTGGTATTTTTTGGTAGCCTTTATTATCTTTAGCACCATGAGCGTCATTGCGCTGCATAACAACAGCGTCACGGCCATAAAACTAAGCCAAGCACTCGTTAAGGCCGATGAACAAAATGGCGACGTTGAAACCGCGCTGCGCAAACTGCGGCAGTATATGTATTCACACATGAATACCGGTTTTTCGGATAGCTCCAGTATAAAGCAGCCTATTCAGTTAAAATTCCGTTACGAACGGCTGGTGGCAGCCGAAAAAGCGCGCGTCGATGCCCTCAACGCCAAAATCTACCCTGATGCTCAAGCTTTCTGTGAGCAACAGTTCCCGCACGGGTTATCGGGCGGTGGTCGTGTACCGTGCATTCAACAGTATGTTTTGGATCATGGTGCTAAAGAACAACCCATTCCTGACGCTCTCTACAAGTTTGATTTTGTGTCACCAACCTGGTCGCCTGATCTCGCTGGCTGGAGTCTGGTGCTGGCAGTCCTAAGCCTGATTCTGTTCGGCGGGCGCTTTGTCCTGGAACGTCGCCTTCAAGCTCAGCTTAATACCTAAAAAATAACCCCCTCGTTGAGGGGGTTATGTATCCAAGCGAATAGTGTCTATTGCTTGTTGTTTGAAGTGCTAGGGGTGGTACTGGTACCAGAGGTACTAGCTGTCTGACACTTCTGACCATTGGGATTTTGCTTGACGTAGTCAGCCACAGCTTTGGTAACTTGACCATCACCCTTGAGGTTCTCCCAAAAAGTAACTTGGCTGGTGCTAATAACCATTTGGTCTGCTGGACCATGGAGTTCACAGCCGAGCTTCACCAATGAAATATCTTGGTTACCACTGTTGGCATTGTTAGTCTGGTTGGGTTGAACAGTTTGGTTGACACGCAGGTAGTAGATATTACCTAAGCGCATGTATTGGTCGTTGAGACTTCGGATATTACCAAAGTATACTTGGCCGTTATTTAGGAACACTGCTTGTAAGTTGTTAGTGTCCACGAACTGACCGGGCGACGTCCGCTTGGGCTTGCCAACCGATAAATAGACAACTAAGGCTAGCAAGACAATAGCGACGCAAAATAGCAAGGCGACTGACGCAATGCGCAGGCCCTTGCCGGCCTCATTACTCGGCTTACTTTTACTCGCTGTGTCTGAAGCGTTGGTGCCCATATTGGCCGAACCATTTTGATTGACGGGTTGGTTCGGGCGATTTCCCCGAGACATAAAATCCATAAATTGTTAACCCTTTATGTTCTTTAATTTACTACTTCGATAGTGTAATGCATAAGCATAATTGATGCAATTTTTTTACGCTAGTGGTAATAGATGAAGCCGCAAGAGGGTTACAACAGAAAAATTTGACCTCAGTTAGTATTGCAAAATAAAAGAGTTAACAGATACCACAGACGTCTCAGAGGAGCCTTATCTGATGTCAAAATGCCCCACAAGGGTTGACAAAGAGAAAGCCACAAGAGTATGTTAGGGGTACCAACATAACTCTAAGAGAGGGAGAAAGTCAGCAATGGCATACAAGCATACAAACTCTAAAGGGGTGACCTACTATTTGAACTCTAAGGACGTAACGCTCCGCGGTGGTAAGCGGCAGTCTATTTACTACTTTAGTAAAGATGAGCGACCTGAAGCCGTAAACGATCTGCCAGATGGCATGATGGTTAACGAAAACCCACGCAACGGGTTCCTGACTGTTAAGCGCAAGTAAGCCCTATATTTACTAGGGAAGACCGCTCGGGACTCACCGGGCGGTTTTTATTTGGCGTAAGTACAATTAACGTGTTAAGTTATTCATTATGACCGATACCATTTTGACAGTTTCTAAGCTCAAAAAAGTGTATGACGACAAAACCGTTGTCAAAGGCATTAGTTTTGAGGTCCAGCGGGGTGAGATCTTTGGGATTCTCGGTCCCAATGGCGCCGGCAAAACCACCACCCTGGAGATGATCGAGACCATTCGCGAGATTGACGGCGGCTCGGCCGTTGTTGATGGTCTAAACGTTGCCGATGACCCCCAGGCGGTTAAGCAAATTATTGGCGTGCAGCCCCAGTCGCCGGCCTTTATGGACAAAGTCAAACTGACTGAGCACCTCGAGCAGATTGCCTCGGCCTACGGCGAGCGGGTTAACGCTATGGAGCTACTCGACGAAGTCGGTCTGAAGGGAAAAGCCAGTAGTTATGTCGAAAACCTTAGTGGCGGCCAAAAGCAGCGCTTTAGTATTGTGGCCTCATTGGTACACAAGCCCAAAGTCTTCTTTATGGATGAACCAACCACTGGGCTGGATCCACAAGCGCGGCGCAATCTGTGGGAACTTGTCAGCCACATCCGTGACAAAGGCACCACCGTCATTGTGACGACCCACTACATGGAAGAAGCCGAACAGCTCTGTGACCGCGTGGCCATTATGGATAATGGCAAAATCATTGCGCTCGATACGCCGAAAGTACTGATTCAGAAACTACTGAAGAAGGGTTTTAGAAAAGAACAACACGTCGAGCAGGCCAATTTGGAAGACGTCTTTATTGATCTAACCGGCAAGGAGCTAAGAGACTAATGACTAAACTCAATCGTGATTTATTGGCCGTTCGAGTGTTTGCCAAAGTGGCCATCAAGCGCGCTTTCCGCGACCGCACAGCGCTGTTTTTCATTTTCCTCTTTCCGTTGATTTTCCTCTTTGTGTTTGGCGGGATCTTTGGCCGGCACAATGATACTTCTTTCCGCGTTGCCTTTATTAATCAATCAGATAGTCAGTTAGCCAAGCAATTTACTGCTGACGCTCATCAGCAAAAACTCCTCAAAATTGATAAAGATGCTACCACCCTTACAACCGCCAAGGAAAAAATGAACCGTGGCCAGCTCGACGCCGCCATAGTCTTGCCCGCCGATTTTGGCACCGTGAAGGGGAGTACCCCGAGTGGTCAGGCCAAGGTTATCTACACCCAAAATAACGAGCAGGCTGGTCAAGCTCTCACCTCGATTCTGCAAGAAGAGTTCAAGGGTATTAACAGTCGGTTTGTGAACACCGAGGTGCCGTTTACGGTGAGCGGCGAGCAGAGTAACGATAAAACGCTCAGCTCCTTCGATTACACTTTTTCGGGCTTGCTTGGCTTCTCAATTATTGGCCTCGGTATTTTTGGCCCGGTCAATGTCTTTCCTGAGCTCAAGAAACAGGGCGTTTTACGTCGTCTGCAAACCACGCCGCTTAGGGTGTGGCAGTACTTTTTGGCTAACGCCGTTTCCCAATCCATCATTGGGTTAATTTCGGTGGCCAGCATGTTTGCGGTCGCCATGTGGATCTTTCATCTTAGAGTCGTTGGTAACCCTTTTGAGCTAGCCCTCTATGTAGTACTCAGCATTGTCATGATTCTAGGTATTGGCTTGGCCCTCGGGGGCTGGGCCAAGAATGCTCAGCAGGCTGCGCCGCTGGCCAACATCGTGGTCTTTCCGATGTTCTTTCTCTCGGGTACCTTTTTCCCGCGTTTTCTTATGCCGCTATGGCTCCAGCATGTCTCAAACTTTTTGCCGTTGACCCCAGTCATTGACGGCATTCGCTTGATTGCTACCGAAGGTAAACACTTTACGGCGCTCGGTCCGCAACTAGGCTTAATGGGTCTGTGGCTGGTCGTGGTCTATGCGATCGCCTTCCGTGTCTTCCGCTGGGAGTAGACGCTCGTACTTTCACTCTCAGGGGCGCTCTTTCGCCAGGAAATCGCTAAAGCCGATTTCTTGGGAAGCGCTAGCTAGACCCCTTCGAGTTGAAAGTACTCGCTGGTTTTGCTTTTACGGCAAGCGTAAGCGTGATGTAATGGAAGGATGGGTGGGGAACAGGGCTCATTATTTCCAGAACTTGAACCATCGGCAGTTGATGTTGATGCTATTGCTCGTGAGATTGCGGCAAATGCTTCAACGCCAGCCCATAAACGCCTTGTTTTATGTGCCTATCGGCGGGA
>CAYTTW010000018.1:0-14795 GCA_964441005.1 uncultured Candidatus Saccharibacteria bacterium
CGCTATCACCGCGGTCTTGGCGAAAAAGTTACCCAGTCCTATCAACCAACCAGTTGCCTATGACCAAATTGATAATGCACCCGAGGAAAAGGCCCGTGGTATTACCATTGCAACTTCTCACCAAGAGTATGAATCAGAAAAGCGTCACTATGCTCACGTTGACATGCCCGGTCACGCCGACTATGTCAAAAACATGATTACCGGCGCTGCCCAGGTAGATGGTGCTATTTTAGTGGTTTCTGCCGCCGATGGCCCCATGCCCCAAACACGAGAGCACGTACTGTTAGCCAAGCAAGTTGGTGTGCCTTCCATTTTGGTCTTTATGAACAAGATGGACCTGGCTGATCCCGAGCTTGTCGAGCTAGTCGAAATGGATATCCGCGAACTACTCAAGAAATACGACTTTGACGAGAACGCCCCAATTATTAAGGGTTCAGCCACCAAAGCACTGGCTGGCGACGGCCCTAACGAAGACGCCATTATGGAGTTAGTGAAGGCTATGGATGATTACATCCCAGAGCCGAAGCGCGATCTCGATAAGCCGTTCTTGATGCCTATTGAGGATGTATTTTCCATTAAGGGTCGTGGAACAGTGGCCACTGGCCGTGTTGAGCAAGGTGTGGTTAAAGTCAACGAGGAAGTGGAAATTGTCGGTATTCGACCCACTACTAAAAGTGTGGTGACCGGTGTTGAAATGTTCAAGAAACAGCTCGATCAGGGTCAAGCTGGTGATAACGTGGGCGTTTTGCTGCGCGGCATTGAGCGTGAGGATATTGAGCGCGGACAAGTACTCGCCAAGCCTGGCACCATTACGCCACACACCGAGTTTGATGCCGAAGTCTATATTTTGACCAAAGAGGAAGGTGGTCGTCACACTCCCTTCTTTAAAGGCTACAAACCACAATTCTACTTTCGTACTACCGATGTAACAGGTGAAGTGGAACTTCCGGCTGACAAAGAAATGGTCATGCCTGGTGACACCATCACATTTAAAGTAAAGCTTTTGGCGCCAATAGCCATGGAACAAGGGCTACGCTTTGCTATTCGTGAAGGTGGCCGTACAGTCGGCGCCGGTGTGGTAACGAAGATAAATAAATAGCAACCGACAGGCTGCAAGAATAAAGGGTCTCGAGCAATCGAGGCTCTTTTTATTTTTCGCGAGTCGTGTATAGTACTTGCTAATTATGGCCAAAGAAGCCGTCGTGGTCGGTCTAGACCGCATCGTTTGGACTGATAACTTGCTCTATCAAACAACCCGCGTATTGCGGGTAAGTGATCGTATTCCCCGCGAAGTACCAACCAAGACAAAGCAAGAACGCTTGGCGGCCATTGCTGAATATGGTGTTCGTGACCAGCGCCACCGAACCGTCATGACTGTTGCCCGTCAAGCGGCATACTGTTGTATCGGTCGCCTTAATCCGCAGATGGTTGACCAACTAGAAGGACTGTCGCGTCGACGCTATCGCTTTGTTGGTATGTCATCGGCGCCTGATTTTGCGGTGAGGGCTGCCCTTGAAATGCTTCAGGCAGAGACCGGGATTGGCTTTTCAGATCATCTATCGAGTCATTTCAATTGTCATGAGGATGTTTATACGGGTAAATATGCCGAACTCCACAAGCGGGGTCAGGTCCAAGACTTCTTAGCCCGAAATGGTCTACCCGAAGTTGCGATCGGTTTCATTAACGGCATCAGCGATCTCCGGTGGACTGAAGGCCTCTGCGCCCAGACGGTAGTTGTTAATCCTGGTCATGAGCTTAGTAAGCAACACCTGCCTGGCACCGTCCCGGCCGTTTCTTAAAATCTCTTTTGTTTTCATCATAAGTACGCTAAAATGCAAGAGCTACTGTAATAGCGATGACTAAAAGTCGTTACGCTCGTTCTCCATAGCGGCGTAAAGATGTTACATCGCCGGAAAGATATTATGACGACTGAAAAGTTCGTACTAGTTGGCGCCAACTCAGGCATTGAACATGCCACACTGCAGGTTGGTGCAGGTCCAGAAGCAGCTGACGCCTTAGCCGATCTGAACAATGTAGTGGTTAAAATGCTAGCTAAATATAATGAGGCTGAACCACTTACTATCACTAAAGTAAATCCCCAGAACCCAGGAGGAAATAATGGCTGAAACTAAAAAGCCCGACGCCAGCACCAAACAACGCATCCGCATTCGCTTAAAAGCCTATGATCATAAGGTTATTGATCAATCAGCCAAACAAATTGTTGATACGGCACTGCGCACCGGTGCAAACATTGCTGGCCCCATTCCACTGCCCACTAAGAAAACAACCTTTACAGTTGTGAAGAGCCCGCACGTCTACAAAAAGGGTCGTGAACAGTTTGAAATGCGCATTCACAAGCGCATTATTGACGTTCTAGAGCCGACGCCAAAAACAATTGATAGCCTCATGAATCTCAGTTTGCCAGCCGGCTGCGACGCCGAAATCAAAATGTAGAATAATGAGACACCTAAAAGGTTTCTCATCGCGCCAGGCAAAAAGTGGGATTTTTGCTCGGGCTGCTCTTCCCAAGAGTTCATTGTAGAATAATCAACAGGTTGACAGAGGTAAACATTTTCTGTTAATCTGTAGCGGTCACTAAGAAGAACTTGGTTTTTGGGAAGGTCCCTCCAAAGTTGAGTGCGAAACCACCGAGAAACCAAGCGTTTTTATGCCCGGATAGTAAACGTAACTCAGAAAGGTACGCGTGAAAGCACTGATTACCCGCAAGCTTGGTATGATGAGCGCCATCAATGACGATGGTAGCGTACAGGCTGTTACTCTGCTGTCGGCGCCCGAAAATACCGTGACACAGATCAAAGCCTCTGAAAAAGATGGTTATCAGGCCCTGCAACTGGGCACCGAGACGACCAAAAAGCTACCCAAGTCTCAAGCCGGCCATCTCAAGGCTGCTAAAACCCAAGTCAAAGTCCTCCGCGAATTTATTATTGACGAGCTCCCAGAAGACCTAAGCGTCGGCACGAAATTTTCAGCCGACGTTTTTAGTGTAGGGGATGTTATTCACGTCACCGGGACAAGTAAAGGCAAAGGCTGGGCTGGAACCATTAAGCGACACGGCTTTCATCGTGGTCGTAAAACTCATGGCGGCCGGAGCTATCGACGAGTTGGTTCAATTGGCTCAATGTATCCACAAAAAATCTTTAAAGGTAAAAAAATGGCCGGCCAGATGGGTCATGAGCGAGTAACAGTACGCAATCTAGAAGTGGTGCTCGTTGATCCTGAGCAGAATGTTATCGGTGTCAGTGGAGCAGTTCCCGGCCCGCGACACGGTCTCGTGTTAGTAAGGGGGGCTTAAACTATGCCAGTGGCTACCTATACCAAATCAGGCACGAAGGCTACTACAGCTACCAAGCTCGACAAAACTATCTTTGGTGTGGAGATTAAGAACCATGATTTATTACAACAAGCGTATCTTAGTTATCTAGCTCGAGCCCGTTCGGCCGGGGCAACCGCCAAAACGCGCGGTGAAGTCCGCGGCGGTGGTCGCAAACCGTGGCGTCAAAAGGGCACGGGACGAGCTCGGTTTGGCTCAAGCCGTAACCCAATTTGGCGAGGCGGCGGTATAGCGTTTGGGCCAACCGGTCACGAAAACTATCGCCTCAACATGAGTACGCAGTCCAAACGACAAGCCCTGCGGCAGGCTTTATCACTGGCAGCCACTGACGATAAAATTAAAATCCTAGAAACGTTTGAAAGCAAAGAAGGTAAGGTGAAGCCAACGGTTAATTTACTACGTAAATTAGAGGCCAATGGCTCCACTTTGCTCGTCGTGAGCCTAAAAGATGAGTTAGTTGAACGAGCCACGCGTAATATTCCCAAGCTTATCGTCACTACAGCCTCTTATTTGAACGTCTACGATGTGCTGAATGCAGACACAATTATTATGAGTCAAAAATCACTTGAGGTTGTTAACCAATGGCTAGGGGTCACCAAATCGAAAACAGAAAAGTCAGAGGTAAACCATGAGTAAAACGATGGTTGTACTGCCGCGAATCAGTGAAAAAGCCTATGCCCTTAGTCATAACAGCCAATATGTGTTTCGGGTTCCTAAAGCTGCGAGCAAGCAGGCCGTGGCTAAAGCCATTGAAGCGCAATTTGATGTCAGTGTCATTAGTGTCAACATGACAAATATTGCGGGAAAGGCTAAGCGTACCTACCGTAAGCGTGGTCGCGCCGTGGCTGGCCATGATACGGCGGTGCAAAAGGCCTACGTACGGCTCAAAAGTGGGGACAGTATTCCAATTTTTGCCGCCGAGGAAGCCGAAGCAGCCAAGCAAGAAGAGGCCACTAAGAAAGCTGAGAAAAAAGCTGCGAAGGAGAGCAAATAATGGCTATCCGTAGTTTGCGCCCAACGACTCCCGGCCAGCGCGGCATGACGACTCAAGATTTTGCGGGCGTTACTACTAAAAAGCCCGTCCGTTCGCTTATTCGTATTCGCAAACAAATGAGCGGCCGCAACAATCAAGGACGCATTACCACTCGTCATCGTGGGGGCGGTGCTCGACGTTTTTATCGATTGGTTAACTTTAATTTGGCCCCAGGTACAGATGCAGTCGTTGAGCATATTGAATATGACCCGAACCGCTCAGCACGGATTGCTCGAATAAAAGACGGTCAAGGAACGTATCACTACATTTTGGCAGTCCACGGCATGAAGGTGGGACACAAAATTGCCAGCGGTGAGGCCGTAAGTATTGATCGTGGTAACCGCCTCCAACTCAAAAATATTCCAGTGGGTAGCGTTATTCATGCTATTGAATTAGAGCCGGGACGCGGAGCCCAGATTGTCCGGTCTGCCGGCGCTAGCGCTCAGCTCATGGCAAAAGAAGGTAAGTTTGCTCAGGTCCGCCTGCCAAGTGGCGAGGTCCGTCTGGTGCCAATTGAAGGAACGGCCAGTATTGGCACAGTAGGGAACGTTCAACACCAAAATGTCAAAATCGGCAAAGCTGGTCGCACCAGGCATAAGGGAATTCGTCCAACGGTTCGCGGCGTCGTTATGAACGCTGTTGATCACCCTCATGGTGGGGGTGATGGTGGCCGTCATGGTGTGGGTGGTGGCAAGAATCATGGGTCTGCTCCCAAAACCCCTTGGGGTCAGAAAACGTTGGGTTACAAAACCCGTCGTCGCAAGGTAACTACCAAGTATATAATTCGCAGCCGTCACGCGGCTAAGAGGAAATAAGTATGTCAGAAGTTTTTATATATGATAATGAAGAAGCTCGACTGATGCCTGGTACTGACTGGGCAGCTGCGGTCTCTCACGCACGTACATATGACAAAATTACACCTGGGCTGCAGAGAATTGCACGCCTCGGTACTGCCCTCGCGGGTGCAATCCATGGAAAAGTGGGTGCCACCATTGATATGAATGAATTTGCTGAAGCTGCTATTCCGCCTATGATGGGCGCGGAACGGTCACAGTTTCAACAAGGCTTTCGCCAAGGCGAGCTTGTTCTATTAGTTTCAGACCGCGAAGGAGCCCGGGTATGAGTCGATCACTCAAAAAAGGACCATTTGTAGACTTTAAGCTGGCTAAGAAAGTAGCTGCCCTGGGATCTGAAGATCGGACCATTATTAAGACATGGGCTCGGGCCAGCACTATCAGTCCGGATTTTGTCGGTCGCACCATTGCCGTGCACAACGGCAAAGTTCATGTACCGGTCTTTATTACGGAGAACATGGTTGGTCATAAGCTCGGTGAGTTTGCCCCCACCCGCAAATTCCGTGGTCATGGTGGCAAATTAGCCAAATCATCGGAGACAAGGGAATAATTATGGCAGTTAAAGCTGAAGCCAAAGGAGTGCGCATTAGTCCCCGCAAGGTTGGGGTGGTTGCTAGTCTGGTACGAGGGCGGACGGTGGCTGACGCGCTTGTGATTTTAGAACACACCCCTCGTCGAGCCGCCCTACCGCTTCGCAAGGTGATTGAGAGTGCCCGGGCCAATGCCGATTATAATCACGACTACAAGCCAGATTCATTGACCATTACCGAAATTAGCGTATCGCCAGGGCCGCGTTATAAGCGCATGCGTCCCTCGGCTCGCCTAAACCGCCTACCTTACCAGCTAAAAACATCACATATTCGACTGATCGTTGATGGCGAAAAGCGCCCCAAGAAAACACCAGCCGCGAAGGAGGCCAAATAATGGGTCAAAAAGTAAACCCCATTTCAATGCGATTGCAGGTCAATAAAGATTGGCGCAGTAAGTGGTTTGCTAACAAACGCGATTACGCCAATTATTTGACGCAAGATCTACAGGTCCGTCGTCATATTCAGACGAAACTGGGTAATCGAGCAGCCATTAATAAGGTCGACATTGAACGTTCGCCCAATCTGGTGACCGTCACTATTGCGACCGCCAAGGCCGGGGTGGTCATTGGCCGTGGTGGTACGGGGGCCCAGGAACTGAAAGCGGCAATTGAAAAAATTTATGGCGTACCGGTACGCGTTAATATTGAAGAAGTCAAAAAGCCTGAGCTACACGCCAAGCTGGTAGCGGAAAATATTGCCAATCAGTTAGAACGGCGTATTTCCTTCCGTCGCGCTGTAAAATCCACGGCCGCGGCGACGATGCGTGGTGGTGCTCAAGGCGTCCGTATAGAAGTTGCGGGCCGACTCAATGGTGCTGAAATGTCCCGACGCGAAAAAGAAACAGCTGGCAGTGTGCCACTACACACCTTACGAGCCGATATAGATTTTGCCAAGGTGGATGCTCATACAGCCGCCGGCATTATTGGCGTTAAAGTCTGGATTTACAAGGGAGAGGCTTAAGATGTTAATGCCGAGTCGTACGAAGTACCGCAAGGTTCGCAAGGGCCGAATTCGTGGCGTGGCAACTAGTGGTCAAACCATTGCCTTTGGCGACTACGGCTTGCAGGCACAAGAGAACGAGCGGATTACCAGTCGCCAAATTGAAGCCGCTCGTCAAGCCATGACCCGCTACGTCAAGCGCGGTGGTAAAATCTGGATTCGAATATTCCCTCACACCCCAGTCTCCCGGAAGCCCCAAGATGTGAAAATGGGTAGTGGCAAAGGTAATCCCGAGTTTTTTGCGGCTAAAGTCAACGCCGGCACCATTTTGTTTGAGATGCAAGGAGTGACTGAGGAAGTAGCCCGTGAGGCCATGCGTTTGGCGGGTCACAAACTACCAGTCAAGACCAAGTTCTTGATTCGGGAGGAACAATAGCATGAAAATTGCCGACATCCGCAAACTATCTACCTCCGAGCTCACCAGCGAAAGCACGAAGCTACGTGAGGAAATTAGCGAGCTGCGGCGGCGCTTGTATGCCGGCGAAATGCAGAACACTAAATTACTTCGTAACAAGCGCAAGGATCTCGCCCGCATGTTAACTGTTTTGAGCGAGCAATTGATTAAGGAGACCGTGTAATGTATTCAATGATGTACAGGGAAAAGAGCAGCCCGAACATGAATTCATTTCATGTCCGGCGCGATGAGAAAAACCGCAGGTTTGTCTCATGTAGGGTTAAGGAGACCGTGTAATGGCGCAAACTATTATTGGGACAGTTTCATCAAATAAGACCGACAAAACCATTGTGGTTACGGTCCAGTCGCGCATGACGCACCCGCTCTACAAAAAGCAGTACACCGTTTCGCGTAAGTACATGGCCCATGATCCCAAGAACGAGTGTCAAGTAGGTGACCGCGTCGAGATCAAAGAAACCCGACCACTGAGTGCCCGCAAGCGTTATTTACTGAGTAAGGTTCTGGAGCGGCCTATGATTAGTGAAGATAAAACTGTTGAAGCAATTACCGCCGAAGAAATAGTTGAAGATACTCAGACAGAGCAAGCGCCAGCACCAAAGCCACGCCGCGCAACAGCCAAGAAAGCAACCTCATGATACAGCAAGAATCACGCCTCACAGTCTGCGATAACAGCGGTGCCAAAGAAATACTATGTATTCGGGTGCTGGGTGGTAGCCGACGTCGCTACGCCGGCGTTGGTGACGTGATTGTGGCCACTGTCAAAGATGCTAACCCAAGTGGCAATGTCAAAAAAAAGTCGGTTGTTAGGGCTGTAGTGGTGCGCACCACGAACGCCATCAAGCGCAAAGACGGTTCGACGATACGCTTTGATGATAATGCCGCGGTCATAATTGGCGAAGATAAGTTACCACGCGCCACGCGCATCTTTGGGCCCGTCCCACGCGAATTACGAGATCAAGGTTATAGCAAGATTATTTCACTTGCTCCGGAGGTTCTATGAGTCACTTACGTCAATCACCAATGTACAAAATTCGCTTTCGTAAGGGTGACACCGTTGTGATACGTAGCGGCAAATACAAGGGTCAGACGGGTAAAATTCTGCGGACCCATCCTCGCGAAAACAAAGTTACTGTCGAGGGTATCAATATTGTAAAAAAACATCTCAAACCAAATCGTCTGCGTACTCAAGGTGACATTGTAGAGGTCACCAAACCAATGTGGGCCTCGAAAGTTAGCCTGCTTGATCCTGGCACCAAACGGCCGGCACGCATTGCCTATAAACTTGATGCCGATAAAAAGGCTCGGGTATACGCCAAAAGTCGGAAGGAGATTGACTGATGTCGGTAACTGAACTATCTAGACTTAAAAATACCTATCATCAGCAGTTCAAACAGGCATTACAGCAAGAACTGGGCCTTAAGAATGAGCACGAGGTGCCAAGGCTAGAAAAAATTGTTGTTAATGTGGGCCTTGGTCGGGCAAAAGATGATAAGCGCGTTATGGAAGCTGCGGCTAATACACTGCGTAAAATTACTGGTCAACAGCCGGTCGAAACCTTTGCCAAGAAATCAATTGCCTCATTCAAGCTCCGCGAAGGCAATAAAATTGGCCTCAAGGTTACCTTGCGTGACGAACGCATGTACGAATTCCTTGATCGATTAATCAATATTGTTCTGCCGCGGTTGCGAGACTTTCATGGCGTGAGCCGCAAAGCGTTTGACAAGTCTGGTAACTACAGTTTAGGCTTACGTGAGCAATCGGTCTTTCCGGAGCTTACTTTTGAGGATACGACTGTTCCACACGGTTTGCAGGTAATCCTGGTGATTAAAGCGCAATCGCCGAAGCACGCCGAAGCACTACTTGGTAAGTTTGGGCTACCGTTTGAAAAGGAGAATAAGTAAATGGCTAAGAAATCAATTGTCGTTCGCGATCAACGACGCCAACAACTGATTCAAAAGTACGCTGCAAAGCGGGCTGAGTTAAAGAAGCTCGGTGATCTGGAGGGGCTACACAAGCTACCTCGAAATTCATCACCAACGCGGTGGAAGAATCGTTGTAACGAAACTGGCCGACCCCATGCTTATATGCGAACCTTTGGCATGAGTCGACTTAGCTTCCGCGAGCACGCTAGCAAGGGTGAGATTCCTGGCGTAACGAAAGCGAGTTGGTAAGGAGGACCTATGCAAACTGATCCAATTGCCGACATGCTGGCTCGCATCCGCAACGCCATTGCCGTACACAAAAGTGAAGTCGTCGTGCCTTATTCAAAACTACGCGAAGCCGTGGCCCGGCTGCTTGCTGACAATAACTTTATTGACCAGGTAAATGTAGCCGATGCCGAGATCGGAAAGAATCTGGTTCTGACGCTCAATGCCCCAGATCAAAATGCGAGAATTACAGAAATTGTCCGTCTGAGCACCCCGGGCCGGCGGTTGTACGCCAGCGCACGTAATATACCCGTCGTCAAGCAAGGTCGTGGTTTAGTCATAGTTTCCACGTCGAAAGGCTTAATGACCGACCAAAAAGCACGCACTGAGCGCATTGGCGGCGAATTAATCTGCAAGGTGTATTAAGATGAGTCGCGTTGGCAAATCACCAATTCCAATTCCCAGCGGTGTAACGGTAACTTTGGAGCCCAAAGTTATTACCGTTAATGGCGCCAAGGGCAGTTTGACTCTCCACCAACTTCCAGAGATTTCCGTGAAGCAGGAAGAGACTGAACTGGTTGTGAGCCGAGCCAACAACGAACCGACTGTTCGCGCCAAGCACGGCTTGATACGTTCACTACTTGCCAATATGGTTACCGGCGTCAGTAATGGCTTCAGCAAGCAGCTCGAAATCAACGGCGTCGGCTACCGAGTAAGTCTCAGTGGGACTGATCTGAAATTCAATTTAGGTTTTTCTCATGACGTGATGTATAAACTACCAACGGGCGTGGTCGCCACCATTGAGCAGAATGTTATTACGGTTAGTGGAATAGATAAACAACAGGTGGGACAGGTGGCCGCCGAAATTCGAGCGCTAAAGAAGCCTGAACCGTATAAGGGTAAAGGCATTAAATACGTCGGCGAACGAATAATTCGTAAAAGTGGCAAGTCTGGGAAGGAGAAGTAGCGATGGATCGATTAACGCATACCCGCCAAAATCAAGTCCTACGTAAACAGCGCGTGCGTGCCAAAATTAATGGCACCGCTCAGCGACCCCGTTTGTCGGTTTTTATTAGTAATCGACACCTCACGGCCCAATTAATTGATGATACAACGCACCGTACTATGATCTACGCCACCACCATTGGACAGACGAAGCTCAGCGGCAGCCTACGCGATCGAGCCGTGTGGTTGGGCGAAGAAATTGCCAAAAAGGCCACAGCTGCTAAAATCAAGGCGGTTGTTTTTGACCGTAATGGACGGCTCTATCATGGCCGTCTCAAAGCCTTAGCAGACGCTGCCCGTGAGAAAGGACTGGAGTTTTAATGGCAGACCGACCGTTTAGACGAGATCGAGATACGACTGAAGAGAAGCAGTATGACGAGCGCGTCGTACACATTGACCGTGTCGCTCGCGTCGTTAAGGGCGGACGTCGCTTTCGGTTTCGCGCCCTCGTAGTAATCGGTGATCACAAGAACAAGGTCGGCATCGGTTCGGCTAAGGGTGCGGATGTAACTTCAGCCGTCGCCAAAGCGGTGGATGTTGCCAAAAAGAACCTAGTCACGATTTCAATGTATAAGCAGACATTACCCCACGAAGCCCTGGCCAAAGTTGGCGGTGCTCGCATTTTGATTAAACCAGCGAGTCCTGGTACTGGCTTGATTGCTGGCGGGGTCGTGCGAACGATTTTAGAAGTTGGGGGCGTCCATGATGCTCTGAGTAAGTCACTGGGGTCAACGAACAAGACCAATACCGCCTATGCTACCATTGCCGCCCTACAGTCTATGCAGCCGGCTAAAACGTGGATCGTTAAACCAAGTTCTAAACCTGAGCTGAAGACAAAGACCAAAGCGGGAGCACCATCGTGAAGTATCACGAACTAACAACCTCAGCTCATCGGGCGCGACGACGCGTTGGACGCGGAATTGCCGCCGGACAAGGTAAAACTGCCGGCCGCGGTACCAAGGGTCAAAAGTCGCGGACAGGTAGTGGCCGTCGTCCTGGTTTTGAAGGCGGTCAAAACCCCCTCATGCAACGACTGCCAAAGCTTGGTGGTTTCCGGGCCCACACAGCAAAAGTGGAAATTGTGAAAACATCACAACTCGCTTTGGTCAAAGGGGCCGTTGATAATTTTAGCCTGACAACGGCCGGCCTAATTAGTAGCCCATACGTTAAAGCTAAATTGGTGCATAGTGGGCCGGTGAGCGGTAAGGTGGTGGTGAAGTTACAAGCCGCCAGTAGTGGAGCTATTGAGGCAATTCAAGCGGCTGGCGGTAGTTTTAGTGTGGTGCCGCAAGTCGGGCGCCAAAAGAAAGCCGACCAAGACAGCAAAAACCTTTAGATACAAATGCTGACGTGGTTTAATGAAAGCAAGATGAGGGTCTACGCGTGAGCTGGAAAGTAATTTGGAAGTCGCTCAAAGATACCGACATGCGCAAGCGCCTGCTGGCGGTCTTAGCAATGCTGCTGGTTTTCCGAGTCTTGGCTCACATTCCTATCCCTCTTGCCAATCCCGCCACGCTGCGACAAGTTCTTCAAAACCTGTTTACCTCAACCAAAACACCGCAACTACTCAGTTTTATCGATGTGCTTTCGGGGGGCGCCTTGGCCAATTTTTCAATTATGTTGGTTGGTCTGGGCCCGTACATCAATGCCTCTATCATTATGCAGCTTCTGACGCGTGCTATTCCACGACTTGAGGCGCTCAATAAAGAAGGTGAGTATGGCCGGAAGAAAATTAACCAATATACCCGTATTTTGACGCTGCCGCTGGCTATTATTCAGTCGGTTGGGGCGATTTACTTGGTGCGCCAAACAGCAACCACGATTGGGGGGATTGGCGACATTACCGCCAACGCGTCGCTCATGCAGTGGGTACTCATGATTGCTGCCCTCAGTGGTGGAGCCATGCTACTCATGTGGCTGGGTGAACTGGTCACTGAACAGAGTGTTGGCAATGGCATTTCTCTGCTTATTACGGTTGGTATTGTGAGTCGCTTACCGCAAACCATCGCTAACCTGCTCGGATCGGTGGTTACGAAAGGCTCTCACTTTACACTGCTGGGTAAAACCATTCCGCTCAACAGGTCATCGTTAATCTACTCCGTGCTGATCATTGCCATTGTGATTGTGGTCACAGTGCTGGTGGTAAAGCTCAACGAAGCTTCCAAAAATATTACCGTCCATTACGCGAAACGTGTTCAGGGCAATCGTACCTATGGTGGGGTCACCACTGTCTTGCCGGTTAAATTGATTACTGCGGGCGTTGTGCCGATTATTTTTGCGGTCGCGTTTTTGAGTGTGCCGAGCTTTGTAGGACAGCTGTTAACGGCCAATCATAGTCTACGACTGGAACAACTTGGTACGAACCTTCTGACGTGGTTCCAAACGCCTAGTGCTCAAACTTTTGCCGCGGGTGGCTGGCATGCCTATATCTATCCGGTCTCTTACTTTTTACTAGTGTTTGTGTTTACCTTTTTCTACACCAGCATCACCTTTAACGCCAAGGAAATTGCCGAAAATCTTCAAAAGCAAGGTGGTTTTGTTGAAGGTGTTCGTTCTGGTACGCAAACTGAAAAGTATCTTGGTAAAATCGTCAACCGTTTGACGCTCTTTGGTGCTTTTAGTCTGGGGCTTCTAGCGCTGCTGCCAATCATCGGCCAGATATTCCTAAGCACTAATATTACAATTGGTGGTACCAGTATCCTGATTCTCGTGGCTGTCGCGCTTGAAACGCTGCGGCAAATAGAATCACGAGCCTTAATGGTCACCTATGACCAATATTCGCAACCGGACTTCTTTTATGACAGTGATCCGAGCCAACCAACGGGCGCCGCAGGCGGGCTGCGACGACTGCGTTTTTGGCGCCGTTCGTTTCCAGATAAGAAAAAGTAGAAAACACTTTACAATTTGATGCTCTATAGGCTATACTGAACGTTTGTTATATTTATGGCCAAGAGCAAGGAAGTCATCGAGTTGACGGGAACCATAGCTGAGACCCTCCCTGGGACTCAGTTTCGGGTTGAGCTCGAAAATGGCCATCAAATTATAGCTCATGTCGCCGGCAAGATGCGGAAGCATTACATCCGTATCGTCCCTGGGGACAGCGTGACGGTTGAGTTAACCCCGTATGATCTCACAAAGGGCAGAATCACCTATCGCAAATCATAATTAAAGCAGTGAGTCACCTCTAAGAAGGGAGATGATCCGCATGAAAGTGCGTGCTAGCGTCAAGAAAATCAGTCCAGATGATAAAATAGTCCGCCGCAAGGGGCGGTTGTATGTCATTAACAAGTTTAAGCCAAAGCATAAGCAACGGCAGGGATAGATTATGGCCCGTATTTCAGGTGTAACCATTCCAACCGATAAACAAATCCACGTGGCTTTGACGTACATTTATGGCATTGGCCCGAAAAGCAGTGCCGACATTCTAAAAACCGCTGGCATTGAGCCAACGGTTCGCGTCAAGAACCTTACTGATACCGAGATTGCCAAAATTCAAGACGCTATCAATGCGGACCTGACGGTTGAAGGTGAGCTACAACGGCAAGTGACTGGCAATATTAAGCGTCTCCAAGACATTGGTGCCTATCGGGGGTTGCGTCACAAAGCTAACTTGCCAACACGTGGACAACGTACTCGAACTAATGCCCGTACACGGCGTGGTAAGAAAGTGACCGTCGGTGGCACAGCCAGGAAAGTAGCAGCAAAGACCTAAGGATTATTATGGCAGAAGCAACCACTCCAACTACCCCAGCACCGGTCAAACGGAAAAAAGCCAAGCGCAGCGTGGCGCAAGGTGAGGTTCACGTTTTGGCAACGTTTAACAATACGATTATTACTGTCACGGACACCAAGGGAAATGTTGTTAGTAAATCGAGTGCCGGGGCCTGCGGCTTCCGCGGTTCGAAAAAGGGCACTGCTTACGCCGCCCAAGTAGCGGCCGAACAAGCTATTGCTACCGCCAAGCAAAATGGTCTATCAAAAGCTAATGTTTTCATTAAGGGCATCGGTCTCGGCCGTGATGCCGCGGTCCGTGTGCTCAATAGTGCCGACATCCTAGTTGAAAGCATTCGGGATGTAACTGGCGTGCCACACGGCGGTGTACGTCCCCGAAAGGCGCGGAGGATCTAAATTATGGCACGTGACACTCATTCCATTGTTAAAATGAGCCGCCGCGAGGGCTATGCCTTGCACCCGAAGGCTCACAAGGCGCTTGTTAAACGAAGTACACCACCCGGCCAACAGGGCCGACCGGGTCGACAGAAATCGAGTCAATACTTGCTGCAATTGCGCGAAAAGCAGAAAGTAAAGCGTCTCTATGGCCTGCTCGAGCGCCAATTTAGCAACTTGATGCAAGAAGCTAGTCGTCAACAGGGCCTCTCGGGTGAAGTACTTTTACGTTT
>CAYTTW010000019.1:0-14201 GCA_964441005.1 uncultured Candidatus Saccharibacteria bacterium
GGACTGAGTGTTGTTGGTGGCATAAAATGGTAATGCTTTTCAAGCATAATAACTGAGCACTGTCGAAAAAGGAATGGGTGCTAAGCTAAGCGTTGAGTAGTTGGGTGCTGGCTGTCAGGCAGGCCGTTTCGGCGCGTAAGATAAAATCACCCAGATGCAGCACACCCAGCTCTGCCTGAATAAATAATTTCTTTTCATTTTCCGACCACCCACCCTCAGGGCCAACCAACACCCCAGCACTATCATAAGCCGGCAGACGCAAGCGTGAGGTTGGTTCTAGGTCGCAGACATAGAGGGGGATGTGCTTGTTAAATTCGTGGAGCGCGGTTTGCACCAGGAGTGGCTCGCGGACCCGCGGAATATCGCTGCGACCACACTGCTCGGCCGCTTCAATGATGATTTTCTCGGCCCGCTCAACCTGAAAACCAGTTTTTTCCGAACGCTCGGCCAGCAGCGGTATGAAATGACTCACGCCTAACTCCGTGCATTTCTGCAGCACCCAGTTGTTTTTGTCACTCTTAAGCAGTGCCCAAAATAAATAGATTTCACGCTTGGGCAACTGCCGTTCAAAATCAGTGATTAGTTCCAAATGAGCCGCATCACTCTTTAATTCATTGATAACGTAGAGCCGCTCGTGACGCTCTCCGTCAAATAACACCACTTCCTGCCCCGGTCGAAAGCGCAGAACTTTTTGCCATTGGTTAATCAGCCGTGGTTCGTTAACCCAAATGTAATGTTCCAGCGGCAATGACTGGCCAACATAAAACCGGTGTAAATGCATGGTGCTATTGTCTCAAACCAGACCTCAGAGGACTAGCAAATCGTGCGGTGTAGCCACAAAGTAGTCGGGCTGGTGGGTTTGTAAAATCTCCGGCCCGTTGTAGCCCCAGCCCACCGCCACAGAAGTTAAGCCAACCTTTTTGGCCGCTTCGATATCTCGAATTTCATCACCGATATAGTAGCAGTCGCCTGCACTCAGTTTGTTATCACGCAGGATATGGCGCAGGGCATGTGCTTTTCCAAACACCCCAATTCCGCCATATACCTTTGTAAAGTACTGACGTAGATCGTGCTGTTTGAGAAAGCGATTGATATTGGTCTTGCTATTGCTACTCACCACAAACAACTTGTGGGTGCGGTGAAAATGTCGAAGCACCTCATCAACACCAACAAATGGTTTGATTTCACCTAAGCGCTTGGTCATGCGAGTTCGGCCGGTTGCTAACAGCGTCGGCACATGCCAGAGCGAAATGCCTAACTCACGCAGGACATCGCGGGCATGCATATTACGCAACCGTTGTATCTCAGACTTGCTGAGTGGCGTCTGGCGTTTTGACATAATATGAAACTCATCAATCAGCACCTGCAGACTATCAGCAAGGGTGCCATCAAAATCGAATATCAGCGTCGTGGGCATAGTCTATTTAGCAAAACCGGCAATCAGGACGAGGGCAAAGCTGGTTTTGGCCAGCAGACTAATCATCAGGTAGTTGCGTTCGCTGTAAGTAGTGTCGGTCGACTTAGCTTTGAGCTCGGCTCGCAGGTTGAGCAGTGCCGCCACGGAGGCGACAATCAACACCACATAGAGACCATAGACATACCATGGCAGGCGGATAAGCCCATACAGCGTGGTAGCGATAGCACTGGCGGCAATAATAAGCCACGGCAAGGCACCGGCGGCGACACTGAGCCAAAAGCTTAACCAGTCTGGACGTCGGCGGCCAGCTTGACTGCGCTGCGCCACCCAACCAAGCAAGCCTGATAAAATAGTTACTCCGACAATCAGTTTGAGAACAAAGAGGTCCTGGACGCCGCTGAGCAAGGCCGCAATTTCGACCATTAAACCAGGTACAACCCCACCAAGGGCTATCCAGGTTAGTGGGCTCACGCGCTGCCCCAACCAATTACGATAGGCGCCCTTAAACCATAGACTCAAGAGTGAGGCGACAGCCGAAAGGCCTAGTACCACCAGGAGAGCCAATCGTACACTCAAATCGATGAGCCAATGGGTGGCCGGTGTAAAAACGGTTGTTGTTTGACTGGCCAGTTGATCGGCCGCTAGGTGGGTTACCCTCAACTGTTGAGAGGCGGGTGCCATGAGCAAGACCGTGGCTACAATCAGGCCAATATACACGACCAGTGAAGCCCAATGGAGACGCACTAACTGCGGAAAGTGGTCGGCTTGAGCAGTTTTCTTGGGCATATAGGCAATATAGCATGAATTTTACTCAACTGGCGCATATTCGACGTGACACATTCCTCTGCCCGTGCGCTCGGTAAATTTCTGGTGGTAATCCTCCGCGGGATAAAAATCCCGCGCTTCGCTAATCTCCGTGACAATTGACTTATCGAATTGTTTTTTGGCTGTCAGTTCTTTGACATAGGTTTCAGCTTGTTGTTTTTGGTCCATGAAGGTGTAGAAAATCGCTGACCGGTACTGGTCACCAACGTCAGGACCCTGCCGATTGAGCTGCGTGGGATCGTGAACTCGAAAAAAGTGTTTCAATAGTGTTCGATAACTGACTTTACTGACATCAAATTCAATCTTGGTTGCTTCGGCGTGGCCCGTGGTGTGGCTACAGACTTCTTCGTAGGTAGGACTCTCAGTATGCCCTCCCGTATAACCAACGGTCGTCTTTAGCACCCCTGGCACTTGGTCAAAATAAAACTGTATTCCCCAAAAGCACCCGCCTGCAACGATGGCCGTCTCAGTCATACTTGTTATTCTACTCTGACACCTGGACTTCGCGCCAGAAGGCGATATAGTCCGAGAAATCTTTTTTGACAATTTCGATTGCCGTGGGCTTCGGCTCGGGGTAACTCCAGGCGTTGTCCTGGGCTTTTTGGCCATCCGCGACAACATTGAAATACTGGCAATCCCCTTTCCACGGACAGTTGTACGGCGTGGAACTTTCTTGCAGTAGTGCTTGGTTGACGCGAGACGGTGGGAAGTACCACCTGCCTTCAATATAAATTAACTCATCTTTTGGTGCTTCAGCGATGACGTGGTTATGCCAAACAGCCTTCATAAAACTCCTCTCGCACTTGCAAGGTTAGATTCTAACCGAACAACTGCTATCATGGAAAGCAAAAGGAGAACTATGCGCGACCAAGCCCAACCCAGTAACCGCACCATTGTGCGAATTCTTGTAGTCATCAGCTTGTACTTAGCTAGTCTGTGGTTTGCCTGGACACTCCGTAAAGAGCTGGTCTGGCTGGGCGCAGCGGCCTTTTTAGCGCTGGCTCTCAATCCGTTAGTTAATTTAATGACTCGTTACATGCCTGGTAAGAGACGCAGCTTGGCTGTTACGGTGGTCTTTGTCGGTTTGTTTGCGCTCTTTGTATTATTTGCCTTCATATTCATTCCACCCCTGGTTACCCAAACTCAAGACCTTATTAAACGTTTGCCAGAATTTAGCAATACGATCCAGCATTCCAACGAGTTCTGGGCTCGTAAAGCTCGTGACTACGATATTGTGCCGCTGGTTAGAAATAACCAAGCCAGGATTACAGAGGCACTGCGAAGTGTCAGTGGCTCGGCTGTGGATGTTATTCGCGCGGTATTCGCAAGCATTGTCGCTACAGTTACCGTCCTGGTATTTACTATTTTTATGCTCATTGAGGCGCCGACCTGGAATAATCGAATTCAAAAACTTGATAAAGCTGGCCGTATTGCCAGCCGGCGGGCCTTGCTGCAAAAAATGTCTAATACCGTCGGTGGCTATGTCAACGGCAACCTACTCACCAGTTTGATCGCGGCGATCGCGACCGCCATTATGTTAACAATTCTCGGAGTGCCCTTTGCGGTACCATTGGGGCTGTTGGTGGGTCTGTGCGATCTTTTGCCCTTGGTTGGCGCCACGCTTGGAGCTACTTTCGTGTTGGTGGCAGCCCTCTTTCATTCTCCCGCTGACGCTCTTATTATGCTTATCTTTTATGTGGTTTACCAGCAAATTGAGAACCATGTTTTACAGCCATTTGTATACAGCCGAACAATCAAGCTCTCGCCATTTCTAGTACTCATTTCGGCACTTGCTGGTGCTAAGATTGGTGGCCTGCTCGGTGCCTTAGTGGCCATTCCCATAGCCGCCAACATTGAGATTCTTTTGCGCGAGTGGCTCAGTACCCGTAATGCCTAGCTAAGACTTACCGAAGAGTTCGGGATAAATGGCTTTGGTAACTTCGTCAACCTCGGCTCTGAGCTGCGGAAAAGGCACCCCTTCGCGGGCGGTTACTCCTTCAAACAGCCAGAAAAAGCGTTCGGAGTAGCTCCAGCCTGTAGCCGGTGGCATGCCGTATTCCAACATCTCCACAAAATCAATATCCAGCATTTGCGCTTCACTGTCGCCGGCGTCGCGCAGCGCTTCTTGTTCCTTGAAGCGTTGCAGCTGATCCAGCGGATCATTGAGTTCACTATAACCATTCCCCATCTCAGTGCCAGCAATTACCGGATGGAAGCGCTGCCTCACTCTTGGGTCATCAGGGTCTTGCTTGGCCAGTGGCGAGATAGTCACCGGTTCGTGAATCAGCCAAAATGGTCCGGCTGACTCTTTACGAATCAGCTTCCAAACGCTATCCATGGCCCGATTGACGTTAACTTCACCCGGCAGATCAACCTTGTTATCTTTGAGAATTTGCTTGAGATGGTTGAGATCCGGATTGAATACATCAATGCCATAGCGCTCTTTCATTATGTCTGGGTAGCGCACAACTTGCCACTTTTGATCTAAATTAATCTCAAACTCGCCAACTTTGAACTGCAGTTTGCCCCAGGTTTTTTGAGCTACGTCTTTCATTTGGCGCTCATAGAGCTCCATGGCCTGCGTGTAGTCCTGATAGGCGGCGTAGCTTTCAAAGGCAATGTGTTCCGGCAAATGCTCGTCTGAATAGTTCTCGTTGCGAAAACGAGCCCCAATATCAAACACGCGCTCATACCCACCACCAAGTAGACGCTTCAACGGCAGCTCGTGGCTAATGCGCAAATAAAAGTCCTGGTCAATGGCGTCCATGTGGGTCACGAATGGCTTGGCATCGGCCCCGCCTGTGGTGTGTTCTAAAATTGGAACATTTATTTCTACAAAGCCCTCGGCGAGCAAAAACTCGCGGGTCGCTTGCCAAAATTGGCTGCGCCGCAGGAAGCGCTGATAGACTTCATCGTTGACGTTCAGGTCCACATAGCGGCGACGCAAACGTTCCTCTTTGTTGGTGAAACCATCCCACGACGTAGGCATTGGTCGCAAGCTTTTAGCCAGCACCCGTAGACCTTGCACATCAACCGAGATTTCATTGGTTTTGGTCTTAATGACCGGCCCCCGGGCTTCGACAAAGTCACCAACGTCTAACAAATTAATGTTGTCAAAAGCAATTTCACTGTTTTTGTAATCAGGTTGTAGTTGGCCATCACGCACAAACAGTTGCAATTGACCTGTAGCATCTTTTACAACTATAAAACTGAGCTTGCCAAGCTTGCGGATTGCTAGAATGCGGCCAGCAACCGTGACGACCTGTCCTTCTAGGTCGGCAAACTGGCCCGTTACCTCCGCCGTGTGGTGGGTCCGCAAAGACTTGGCTGGGTACGGGTTGACTCCCAACTGTTTCAGCGCCTCCAGCTTGCGTAGGCGCTCATTGCGCAACTCTTGCAATGTAGCCATTGTATTGATTATAGAGTATGCCTCACGAAAAGCTATAATGCTTTTACAGGCGGTGAGTATACATTTTTAGTTCAACCCTACAATGTCTTAGCTAATATCAACTATTGTGTATTCGGCGAGGTCCGTTGGTGTCTTAATTTCGACTTTGTCGCCCTCTTTTTTGCCCAGTAGGGCTCGTCCGACGGGCGAGTCGTCAGAAATTTTGTGATTCAGCGGATCCGCTTCAACCGTTCCAACCACTGCAAAATTAAGAGTCTTATTGTTGTGCTTCAAGGTCACACTGGAACCAAGCTGAACTTTGGCATCACCGCGAGGCTTCTTAATGATCTCGACATTTTGCAAAATACGCTCAATTTCGGCAATTCGACCCTCAACTTGTTCTTGTTCTTGACGCGCAGCCATATACTCGGCGTTTTCGGCTAGATCGCCAAACTCACGTGCAGACTTAATGCGCTCGGCCACCGGTGCCCGTTGAGCCACTAACTCTTTGTGCTCAGCCTTTAACTCTTCAACCCCGCTTTGGGTTAAGTGAAATAGCTTCTTCATAGCGAGAGTTTACTCCTTATATGCTGCTTTAACCACCGTGTGTTTCTGAAAGTGGGTTTCATTATAGCACACGTTTAGACGGGATCGGCGGCTAGAGTTTTTGTTAGTTCGTCCCACCCCACTAATTGAGCTTGTGCTGCTACACGTTTTTTTAGCTCAAAATTGTTCGCGTCCACTGTTTTGTCGCTAACCACCACGCGGTATGGAATACCCAGTAAATCAGCGTCGGCAAACTTTTCCCCGGCTCTAGCCTCACGATCATCATATATGACCTCGATACCTTGTTCTTGAAGCTTGTGATACGCCTCATCGGCTGCGGCGAATACCTTTTGGTCTTCACCGAGCCGCACCAGATAGACTTGGGCTGGCGCCACGCCCCGGGGCCACACTAAACCCTTATCATCGGCGAAAACTTCGGCAATCGTGCCCACCAGCCGGCTCATACCGATACCGTAGCAACCCATCAGCAGCGTAATTGGTTGACCATGCTCATCGAGAGCCGTCACATCGAAGGGTGCTGAGAATTTGGTGCCGAGCGTAAAGATATTACCGACCTCAATGGCTTTCACTTCTTCGAGTGTCTCTCGGTGCAGACCCAAATCAGCAATGACATCATCAGTAAACACCTCACGGTTAATTGCCAGCTTTTTGGCTCGATCAAGATAAATGGTATCCTCACCGGCCTCGCTGAGAGTTTGAAATTCGTGGCTATATTTACTAAAACTACCCCCGCTGGCTGAAGTCAGAAACGTATTATCGCCTAGCCCTAAGCGTTCAAAAACTCTGTAATAAGCCTGTTTGATCTCCTCGTAGACTTTTTCATGCTGGGCCTGCGAGATGGCAAAGGAATACATATCCTTCATCAGAAATTCGCGGCCGCGCATCAAGCCACTTTTGGACCGTAGTTCGTTGCGAAACTTGGTTTGAACTTGGTAAACCAAGAGTGGCAAGTCTTTGTACGAGCGGACAAAATTTTTAACAATCGGCGACAAGTTCTCTTCGTGCGAAAAGCCTAAGCCGAGCTCCGTGCCATTGACCAATTTGGTCTTGAACCAGTCGTCTACCACCTCATCACTCCACCGACCAGTCGCCTCATAGCGTTCTTTGAGCTGCAAGGCTGGCATCAACACCTCTTGGCCACCCACGCTATTCATTTCCTGGCGAACGATATCCGTAACCTTATTGAGTACTTTTAAGCCAAGTGGCAAAAAGGAATAGACACCGGCCATTTCTTTGGTAACATACCCCGCCTGGATTAGTAGCTGGGCATTTCGCGCAGTCTCATCAGCCGGTGTTTCCCTGCGGGTTTTGGTAAATAATTGAGATACTTTCATCTTAAACCTGTGGCTTATTGTAACTTACGGGGTATGGATGACAAACAGGGCGACAAAGGCAATCATGTTTTTGAGCATATGCAACCCAATGGATGCCCACAGGCCATCGGTCACTTCCCGGAGGAAAATTAACACCAGCGATAGCAAAAAGGTGTCGCAGGCGGCGGCCCAGAGTAAGGCTGCGCCGCTACCAATCTGCAGGTGCGCCGTGGCAAAAAGTAGACTGGTTATCAAGACGGCCGCAGCGGTCGGTAAATGACGCTTGAGGCCACTGTAGAGAAAGCCACGGGCTAAAATTTCCTCGACCAGCGGCGGTAAGATTACCAGACTAATAAAAACCAGCACCAGGGCCCCACCGTGGGCGCTCTCAAAACCAAGCTGCTGTTTTTGTTCCAGATTAATTTTCGGGACAAACCTTTTAATGGCGGCAAACAGGGCCAGCAACAGCGGAAAGTAAATTCCAAAGCCCACAAGCACAAAACCGAAATCTTTGAGTTTGGGTTGTCGCAGACCAATCGAGCGAAAACTGGCTTTGCGAGCTCGCAAAAACAGATACAGTAAGCCAAGAGTGATAGCTTCAACGGTGACGATAAAGAAAAACTGGGCATCGATGGAGGTAGTGAGCCAACCCCTGAGCTGGGCTATGGCATTCGGATGGACAAGGGCGTAGCCAAGGCTGACTATCATGGCTCCTAAAAACTGCGACACATAGTAAATGCCAATTGTAACGAGCACCGCGGCCACTGGTCCCCACGTTACCAGTGAACGTGGCGGTGCCATACTAGAGTTCGGATTTGTTTTCATACAAGTTAACTTTATTGTACAGGGCCGCTATGCAATTCGAAATTAAAAGAAGCGCTGCACATCAACAAAGGTAATCAAGACGACCAGGAGCATCAGAACAGCAAAGCCCGTACCGTGTATCCAGTCTTCGGCTTGCTTGCTCAGTGGCCGGCGTAACCCGCGGAACAGCAGTAGGACAAAGAGACGGCCACCATCTAGTGCCGGAACCGGTAAAGCGTTCATAATGGCCAGTGTCAGCGAAATAATAGCAATGATAAATAGCACTACAGCAATGCCTTGTTTGGCGCTATCGCGGAGCACAAAAAAGATACCAACCGGTCCACTCACTTGACTCGTCGCTTGCGTTTGGCCGGCTGTCCGGGCGGCCCGGTTACCGGTGACAAGACCGCCTATCGTCCGGCCCAAGCCCTGAAGTGCTCGGCCAATACCTTTGAGTGTCAGCCTCGTTAATTGAGCACTCAAACCAACAGCCACTATTGGAGCTGACCACGTGGATCGTTGCACCACCACCTCATACGGCACGATTCCCAAGTAACCTTTAGGCTTATCAGTCTTCAGACTGCTTTCCACCTCTTGTTGACCGCGCAGTTGCAGACTTGTGGTGTGTAGCTGGCCGCCGCGTCGATATGATAGGCTCACCACCTGCCCCGCTAGCTTTTTCGTTTGATCGGGGAAACTACCAAGACTGACTGGCATTGCTATCCCCTTTTCGGAACCAATCGTGACCAGTTGATCATAATTTTGTAAACCAGCCTGTCTTGCGGGTGAACCCGGTTCCACGTAGATGACCTCGAGTGCCTGCTTGGTAACTTTCGTGTCACGAGCAACCGTAAATTGTTCCTCATTAATAACCATGTTCTGCTTGCTTATGATCTTTGGCATGCCAATAAGCGCCAAAAGCGTAAATAGCACCAACCCTACCAGTAGGTTCATACCCACCCCCGCCAACATGACCTTGACCTTGGCGCTCACTGAGGCGGCGCCAAAACTACCCGGACTCCGATCGGCATCGTGTTCGCCTTTCAAACGCACAAAGCCACCTATCGGCAGCCAATTGAGACTAAATAACCAGCCGCCTTTGGTCTTTTTACCGTAAGCCCGCGGTGGAAAGCCAATACCAAATTCCTCAACGACAATATGGTTGCGGCGGGCCACCAGAAAATGTCCAAACTCGTGGACGACGACCAACCCAACAAACAGCACCAATCCTAAGATTAAAAGCACGATCGACATGTTCACCCATTATAAAGTGATGCGCGGTTAGTGCCTAATGATGAGTGGTTAGTATCTCATAACCAATCATTAATCACTCGGGTATACTACATGCTATGTCTGATTCATCAATCCCCCAGCACGTGGGCATTATCTTGGACGGCAATCGGCGGTGGGCCAGCGCCCGCGGATTACCTGTCACCGACGGCCACCGTTACGGTGCTGACAATTTACAAGTGATTGCCAAAGCGGCTTTTGAACGAGGTGTAAAGTATTTGTCGGCCTATGTTTTTTCAACCGAGAATTGGAGCCGTGCCCAAGAAGAAGTCTCGTATCTCATGGGGTTAGTTAGTCATGTCACAGATAAATATCTGAATGAACTACACCAGGCCGGTGTTCGGGTGGTGCTGGTTGGGCAACGAGCTGGACTTGATCGTAAAGTCCTAGCGGCCATTGAAAAGGGCGAAGCGTTGACCAATAACAATCAAAAAGGGACTCTGGCGCTCTGTTTCAACTATGGCGGCCAACAAGAAATTGTTGACGCGGCCAAAGCACTGTTGCATAAACAGGTTAGCCCGGATGGTCTCACAGCTGAAACGTTTGCTCGAGCACTATACGCACCTGAATTGCCACCATTGGATCTGGTGATTCGTACTTCCGGCGAGCAGCGAACCAGTGGTTTTATGCTCTATCGCGCCGCCTACGCTGAACTCTATTTTACCGAGGCGCTCTGGCCAGACTTTACGCCAGCTGATTTTGATAAAGCTCTAGAAATATACGCCGAGCGCCAACGCCGCTTTGGCCACTAACTTCTAGACGGTCATGATTTCTTGTTCTTTGGCCTTGGACTGGTTATCAACTTCGGTTTTTTGCTTAGCCATAAGGTCGTCGACCTGCTTTTGCAGACGCTTCACATCATCTTCACTCATGGTTTTATCTTTTTTAGCTTGATCGGCATCTTTGAGGGCCTCATGGCGCGCCTGACGCATGCTAATCATGGCTTCCTCTAACTTTTCACCGAGCTGTTTCACAATTTGTTGACGACGCTCGGTCGTCAGCTGAGGCACGGGTACGCGCACAACTCTCCCGTCATCGGTCGGGTTGAAGCCCAGGGCGGCATTTTCGCGAATGGCACTGGCAATTGCCTGCAGATTGGCCGGATCAAATGGGGTAATTTGGAGTAATTGGGGCTCAGCGACCGTAATACTAGCCACTTGAATGAGCGGCATGCTGGTGCCATAGGCCTGCACCATGACGCCATCGAGCATGCTGGGGTGGGCGCGACCGGTCCGGAGCTTTTTAAGCTCGTCCTGAAAATGTTGCAAAGCGGCTTGCATGCGGCGGGTGGCTTGATCGAGAATTTGTGACGGATTCATGCTGCCAGTATACTACTGCACTTCGCCTAATTGCATCCGGGCAAACCGACGCACGACGATATTTTCACCGAGTTTGGCATTGTGCTCTTTAACGTAATCGCCCACCGTTTGGTCAGGATTTTTGACAAAGGATTGATCGAGTAAGCATTTCTCCGCAAAATGTTTTTTGAGCATGCCATCAACAATTTGTGGCACCATGTTCTCGGGCTTGCCTTCAGCTTTTACTTTTTCGCTAAACTCAGCCGCTACCTTATCCCGCTCATCAGCTGGGACATCATCAACGCTGACATACTCCGGAGCACTGGCGGCCACGTGCATCGCAATGTCTTTGACGAGGTTCTGAAAAATTTCATTGCGCGCCACAAAATCGGTCTCACAATTAACTTCCACAAGCACACCAATCCGGCCGTCGTGGTTATAGCTACCAATAAGTCCGGCCCGGGCTTCGCGCTCGCCGCGTTTTTCAGCTTTGGTGAGGCCTTTCTTGCGCATGGCCGTCAGAGCCTTATCAAAGTCACCATTGGCCTCCTCTAGCGCCGCCTTGGCATCGGTTAAACCAACACCGGTAAGGTCTTTGAGACGCTTGACTTCTTCAATCGAAACGCTGCCCATCTATGACTCCTTATCTGCAGCTTTGGCTGCCACCTTTGGTTTCTTGGTTTCAGTGCTCGGCACTTCATCTTTGTCCGGTTGTTCAGCCGACTTGGCATGTTTGGTTTGGCCCTGTGTCAGGGCCTGTTGGACATAATTACAAATTAACTGAATGGTTTTAATGGCATCGTCGTTGGCTGGAATCGGGTATTGCGTCAGCCGAGGATCGGCGTTAGTGTCAACAATTGCCACCACTGGAATTCCAAGCTTTGTAGCCTCCCGCACGGCGTTGGCATCATGAATGATATCGGTCACAAAAACTGCTCCTGGGCGGGCCGCCAGGTTTTTAATTCCTCCGTAGAGGATGTTCATTTGGTCAATTTCTTCTTGGTAGCGTTGCAGCTCGAGCTTGCTATATTTAGCAGCCAGCTGTCCCGATTCCAATTTGGATTCGAGGTCTTTCAAGTACTTAATACGGGCACCCATGGTTTGTTGATTCGTGAGCATACCGCCGAGCCAACGCTCGGTTACGTACGGCATATTCGTAGCTTCAGCAAGCTGTTTGACAAGACCTTGTGCCTGACGCTTGGTACCCACCAGAAGTACTTGCTTGCCTTCGGCCGCCACCTGGCCGAGAAACTGCAGAGCTATTTCTAACTGAGCAACCGTCTTGGTCAGATCAATAATATGCGTACCACCGCGCTTGCTATGAATATATTCTCGCATGGCAGGGTGCCAGCGGCTCGATTTATGACCAAAATGCGCGCCGGCCTCGAGTAATTGCTTAATATCTACTTCTATATGCGTAGAAGCCATTCGTCAATCCTTTCACGTCGTGCGGCTTTGCCCACGTATCCCTTCATGGTAATACGCAGGAGGATTTGTTAACCACACTACTTATTTAATAGCTTGGCTAGTATAACAGAGAGGCTGGACTGTATCAAGCCGATGGACGGTAGGACTGTGACCGAGTAATACAAAAGGCAATCAGACTTTCAGCTTCATCGAACTCGACGGCGCCCGCAGAGGCATCATCAGTCGCTACGTCTGCTTCTGAAATTCCCCCGCTCTGTAGTATTTGCAGGCCCAATTTATGCATCACGGTACAGGGATCTCGATCTTGCGGCGTCTCGTAACGCTGTAAGCTATAGCCACTCTCGGCCGCATGAACGACACGATACATAACTTGCTGCCAGGTGGAAAACCGACTCTTACTTCTGGGATCAACCATTTCCGTTCGGCCAAAACGCAGCTCGGCCACCCGTCCGGTTGTTGGTTCAATAAAATCTGGATACGAGCGAATACCAACTGCCAGATAGTGGTAGGTCAGTAAACTGTCATCGGCCGGCGGTGAAAAACGAGCTTTAATTTCGTCTGGTAAATCGGGTACTTCGGCGCCACGTTGAAAATACAGTCGGTGCTCGCCAACTCTTTTGGGTGTCAGTACTCGACTGGTTAAATTGGTTACCCACTCTTTTGTATACCAGGCCTGCTTTGGGGTCGCCAAACGTGGTCCGCTCTCCGGAGTATGATCTCTATCTGCCATATGTAGACATATAATATAAGCTTTGATAGTTTTGTCAATTAGGTATCTCGCTTGACCAGGGGTGGCTCCCTGTGTATACTGCCTGAGCATGAAAAAGGGACTGCATCCAGATAACTACCGCTTAGTCGTGTTTCAAGATCTCAACAATAACACGACCTTTTTGACGCGCTCAACGGTTGTCACCGAAGACACCATTAAGCTCGAAGGTGTCGAATATCCGTTGGTCAAAGTCCATATTAGCAGTGCCTCACACCCCTTCTTTACTGGTGAGGAGCGAATTGTTGATATTGAAGGTCGCGTCGATAAGTTTAAGGCACGAGCCGCTGCCGCCGAAAAAGCCCGAGCGGCCCGTGGTAAAGCAGCGACCAAGAAGGCCGATCGTCAAGCCGCCAAAGAAGCAAGGCGTTCCGACGAGCTGGTAGCTCCAGAAGCCGATAAAACTACAGCCACCACCAACGAAGAATAGCTTTTAATCCGTTTAGCTCCATCAGTTCTACCCAAGACTGATGGTTTTTCTTTATAATGGGCATAAACCGCATGGATAATCGAGAACAAGAGCTTCGGCGTGAACTAACCAGTCTGGAAGAACAACTCCAAGACCCGGCTATTTATAGCTCCAAAAATTACCCTAAACTCGCCAAACGAAAAACCGAACTTGATGAGATTATTAGCCTACTCGACGATCGTAAACGCTTGGAGAAAGAGTATACCAGTGCCACCGAGCTTGCCACCAGCGATGATGAGCTGGCTGCGTTAGCCCAAGAGGAACTGGGCAAGCTAGAATCTCAATTGGTCATTAATGAAACAAGGCTGATTGAAAAACTAACACCGAAAGATCCCAACGATGAACGCGATGCCATCATTGAAATCCGGGCTGCCGCCGGTGGTGACGAGGCCAGCCTCTTTGTCGGCGAACTGTACCGGATGTATGCCCGCTGGGCCGAAGCTCATCATTATCAACTCGAGCTGCTATCACAAAGTCCGAGCGAATCAGGTGGTTTTAAGGAGATAATCTTTAAGGTTAGCGGCCCCGATGCGTATAAAAACCTCAAGTTTGAAGCCGGTGTGCACCGCGTCCAGCGGGTGCCGGTAACCGAGAGCCAGGGGCGCATTCACACCAGCACGGTTACCGTGGCCGTTA
>CAYTTW010000020.1:0-14185 GCA_964441005.1 uncultured Candidatus Saccharibacteria bacterium
AGAGGACTTCTAAGCCTAAGGTCGCATGTTCGAATCATGCCGGGGGCGCCAATTTGGAATAACAGGTAAGGTGTCCTATAATCACCCCTGTTCCTAGCTAGTTTTCTAAATCAGTTTGCTTGTCAAACGTTTAGAAAACTGAAAGGAGAAGCATAGCTCTAAACCGTAGTTTTTGTTGCCACGCAAAACAAGGTAGGGGCGTAAGCTTCGACGAGGTGCCTGTAGCTTAGCTGGCTCAAAGCGTCGGGTTGTGGTTCCGAAGATCGTGGGTTCGAATCCCATCAGGCACCCCAGAATTTAGATTTCGTGATGCACAGTGATGTGGGCGCCGAGGCTATTGAGGCGTTCGGCGAGATCTTCGTAACCCCGGTTAATGGTATAAACGTTACGCAACATTGATATGCCTGGTGCGGCCAGCATACCAATCAGCAGCATGACTGCCGGCCGGATACCGCTGGGGCACACCACGTCAGCAGCCCGCCAGCGGGTTGGTCCATTAATAAAGGCCCGGTGTGGATCGGCTAGTTCAAGATCAACACCAATTTTCTTAATTTCGGTGTACATCAGTGCGCGGTCTTCATAGACCCAGTCGTGAATCAGCGTGCGACCGCGTGCGACCGCCGCAATTGGCACAAAGTACGGCAAGTTATCAATATTGAGGCCAGGGAAGGGCCGGCCATAGAGTTTTTCTTCCGGTGCCACGAGGCCGTCGTTATGTTTATGAATGGTGATATCAACTAGTTGAGTCCGACCATTCTCGGCTTTATAGGTCTCACTTAGGTTATATTCCAGTCCCATTTTTTCGAGTTTCAAAAGCTCCAGTTCAAGAAATTCTATGGGTGCCCGACGGATAATAATTTTGGAGTTAGTCACAATGGCGGCAGCAATAAACGTCATGGCTTCCACCGGGTCTTCGCTGGGTGCATAGGTCACGTTTTTCTTTATGTCTTTGACGCCTTGCACGCGAAGGGTGGTCGTACCGATGCCTTCAATCCTAACCCCCAGTTTTTGCAGAAAGAAACAAACGTCTTGCACGGCGTAGTTGGCGCTAGCCATTTTAATGACCGTCTCACCCTCTAGCCGAGCGGCGGCCATCAGGATATTTTCGGTCGTGGTATCGCCTGATTCGTAGAGCACAACGGTGCGCTTTGGAAGATGACGATTGACGATGATGTTGTAGTGGCCGCTTTTAGCGACAATCTCAGTGCCGAATTCCTCCAAGGCATAAATATGCGGCAAGACCGTCCGCTTGCCGAGCTCACACCCACCAGCGTAGGGGATCTTGAACTCCTTATAATCGTGCATCAAACTTCCGACCATCATAATGACGCTGCGCGTTTTCTTAGCTGCTTCTTTATTCATGGCTGCGAGGTCAAATTTGGCCGGGGGCTTAATCTCCAGATCGTTCCCAGCTAACCAGCGAATATTGACGCCGATGCTCTGTAATACTTCAATCATGCGGTTGACTTCCTCAATCCGGGCAACTGATTTTAGACGTGTCGTACCCTTGTTGAGAAGACTCGCGCAGATTAGGCCAACGGCAGCATTCTTTGATGTTTTGATAGCGATTTCACCGTGCAATTCGTAACCGCCCTCAATCCGTAAATTGATGGCGCCAGCATTGATGCTCAGGATCTGCTTGTTGAGCACATCACTAATGCGACCGAGGGTTTCGAGGCTGAGGTTTTGGCGGCCGTGCTCCATGCGGTTAACCGCCGATTGGCTTGTCCCCAGACGGCGGGCAAACTCGGCCTGCGTTAGACCACGTTCTTGCCTAATCTGGTAAATAAGTTCGCCTATTTTCTGATTGGTCGTGTTCACGAGCAGCAATTATATACCTCAAAAAGTATAAAAACAGTCTTTATTTTTCTGCTTTTTGTGCTAGCAACTTGCCAAACATTGCCAGGGTCATACGACTGCGGTTAAATAGGACCATGGTTTAGCAAATATTTACGATTCACGGCCCTAACTACGTAAATATTTGATTGGAGAAGAGCATGAAAGACACCGCCATTGCCACATTGATTGCCGCCGAGGCCCAGCGCCAAGCTGAGGGCTTGGAAATGATCCCCAGTGAAAATCATACCTCAAGCGATGTTCTCGAGGCGCTGGGATCGCGCCTGACAGATAAGTACTCCGAGGGGTACCCTGGTATGCGCTATTACGGGGGCTGTGAAAACGTCGATGCCGTGGAGAATCTAGCGCGCGATCGGGCGAAAGCACTCTTTGGCGTTGATCACGCCAATGTTCAGCCATATTCCGGTTCACCGGCCAATCAAGCGGTCTACTTTGCCCTGGTTGACCCTGGCGCCACCATCATGGGCATGCACCTCTACTACGGCGGGCATATGACGCATGGATTGAAAGTTAATTTTTCGGGTATCTATTACAACTCTGTGCAGTACCACACTGGCAAGGACGGTTATCTTGATTACGACGAAATGACGGAGCTCGTTAAAGAGCATAAACCCAAACTCATTTTTGTCGGCGCCACTGCCTATCCACGAATTTTTGATTGGCAGCGGCTGCGCGAAATTGCCGATTTAGATGGCGCTTGGTTGGTAGCCGATGTTTCGCACATTGCTGGCCTGATAGTGGCCGGCGCCCACCCCTCACCAGCCGGCATTGCCGACGTCATTACCACCACGACGCATAAAACACTGCGCGGTCCACGCGGGGCCATGATTCTGTGTAACGGTAATCCGTCTAACCCACTCAAGAAAGTCGAACGCTCTAAGGAAAATTTACCAACGCTGATTGACCGCGCGATCATTCCTGGACTGCAAGGCGGGCCACACAATCATCAAACAGCCGCCATCGCGGTGGCCCTGGCCGAAGCCGCTACACCAGAATTTAAAATCTACGGTCAGCAGATTGTCAAAAATGCTAAAACGCTAGCGGAAGAACTACTCAAAAAAGATTATCAGCTGGTGACTGGCGGGACAGATAACCACCTGTTACTGATAGATCTCACCAATAAAAAGCTGCCGGGTGCCGATGCTGAAAAGGCTCTCGGCAAAGCAGGCATTACCGTCAACAAAAATACCGTGCCCTTTGATCCGCGCTCACCCTTTAGTCCTTCTGGAATCCGCCTGGGAACACCGGCCCTCACCACGCGAGGTATGAAAGAAAAAGAAATGATACAAATTGCCGGGTGGATTGATGCGGCCCTGACCCATCACGACGATGAAGCGTACTTGGCCAAATTACGGGCCACCATCAAAGATTTTTGCCAAGCTTTTCCGCTACCGGCTTAATCGTCAAACGTTTCGGTTTGAGAGCGTTTGACGATTAGGGTCAGGTCAATCGCTCGTTTTTCTGACAGAATAGCTTGCTTCACAATTTCCCGAATAGCGGTCTCACAGAGCTGACAAAGAGTCGCGCTGCTGAGTACGCCTTGCTGTGCAGCGGCGTCGTATAGTCCCCGAAGGGTCTCACGCAACTTAGCGCGCGAATACCCCGGACTACGCAGTACTTTTCCGTCAAAACCTCCGAGTTGAGGGTAAGCATATTCGGTGTGATCGGCTTGATCCTTGCCGAGGATGTCAACAATCAGTTGTTCATAGTAAGGTCGATGTCGATAGATTTCATTTTCAACGGCCACCGCACAATCGGTAAACAGTAACTCAACAATATCATCATCACTTTTGCTGCCTACTAACGAGGCGTGGGTCATGGCTTCAAAGTCGCGCTCCACAAGCCCTTTGCCACTATATGCCACGGCCTCGCTCAGCGTTTCAATGTAGGTTGCCAGATAATCACTTGGTTCCGCCGAAATGCTATCAGTTGCTTCCAGGCCCTGAATAAGAAACGGCGTGTACTCACGGTAGAAGGCATAAAAATAACTGCGGCGGATGGCATCGAGCGTCAGGGGTTCGGATTGTTCTTCAGCAGGGGGAGGAACTTCTGTGGCTGGACCCATGGCCGACAGGGCAGGCCACGGCATCTCACGATCACCAAATAACGGTACGATATCCCCAAACGCCATATCCCCTCCTGCGCGGCTTCTATTATCTCACCACTTATGGTTAGAAACCAGGTAGCCTGTGGCTAACTGCGCCGACGGGTAAATTTGAGACCGCTCCAGGTGTCGTCGATGGCTGCCACTTTGATGTCCACCCAGCCGAGTGGCAGAATGAGATCACGCAAAGTTTGTTCCGTGATATCAGTTGCTACACCACTGGCTTTCTTCGGCCAGCTCACCCACAGCCCTCTCGCAATCAACTCCAGTTGCACAGGGTCCGACCCTGTGCAGAGGGCTTCGAGGGATTGTTTACTGGTGACGAACAAGTGGGCCCAGTCGGCTGGCAATGTCTGCGCAGCCTGCACCTTGTTATGGGTGAGCTCTTGCAGGAACCAATCTGGCGCACCAACAACATATACCGTTTGGCCCGGCTGATAGCCGAGCTTAGCGACGAGCGGCTTACCTGAGTAACCGGCAGTTTTCATACGCCTATAAGTTCGGGTTCTTGCTCCAAAGTAAGGCCAAACATTTGCTCGATGCGGTCCAGAATTTTTTGGCGAAATTTCAAAAGATCTGCCGTACTGTGGGCTTGTTCATTGACCAACACCAGTGCTTGCTGCGGCCAGGTAGCCATGCCAGTTTCGGCATCGTGAACACCTTTAAACCCGGCCTGTTCGAGTAACCAACCGGCTGAGAGCTTGAATTTTCCATCACTCGTGGGCCAGTAGACAATCTCGGGATAACTCGCCTGCAGCCGCTGCAGAACGGCGGGTTCCACAATCGGGTTATGAAAAAAGGAGCCATTGTTAGCTACTTGGGCGGGGTCAGGCAACTTGGTTTGCCGAATAGCGATGACCGCCTGGCGTACTACGGCCGGTGTAAACTCGGAAATTCCGCGTTCATCAAAGTAGACTTGTAGTGAACCATAAAATGGTGGCTTGGGGTTTTGGCGCAAGAGATGAACGGTCAAAGAGGTGATGATAAAACGGTTTTTATCTGTCGTGCGAAAGCGACTACTCCGATATGTAAAGTTACAGTCCTTAGCCTCAATAATGACGAACTCACGGGTTTGACGATCAAAGGCTTCAACGCTTACCAGCACTTCAGCAATTTCCCGGCCATAGGCTCCAACATTTTGAATCGGCGTCGCCCCGGCTGTTCCGGGGATAAGCGACAGTTGCTCCAGGCCGCTGAGCCCCATTTCCACGCTCCGCTCCACCACGCTATCCCAAACCTCTCCAGCGCCAATGGTCAGGTACAGGTTATTCGCGTCTTCATCGGGGACCTCAAAGCCGGGAATTTTATTAACCATTACCAGGCCCGGGAAGCCGCCGTCAGTCCAGACAATATTACTGCCCTGTCCAATAACAATGAGTGGCAGACTCTGGCTATCGGCCCACTGAGCCGCTTCGGAAATTTCTTCTTTGGTCGTAATCTCCGCTAGATAAGCCGCCTCCCCACCTAAACGCATAGTGGAGTACTTCTGGAGCGGCACGTGCTCAAGGATATGCATTATTAGTATTATACGGTGTTGCGAACTTCTGCCAAGGATTGCCTAGTGTTGCATAGGGGTAGGGAAGACGGTACCATGGAAGGGCCTATGAGTGATAAGCAGGATACGAATAAACCATATCGAGCACTCGGCGGCTTGCTCAAAGCCTTACGTGTGCGATCAAAGGAAAGTTTGATTGAGGTCTCTGGAGCTGTGGAAATTGACAGTGAGGCCCTGGATAAGATTGAAAGTGGCGAACAGCGACCCACCGAAGACGTTTTGTCGTTGCTCATTACGCACTTTGACGCCAAAGAGGAAGATGCCAAACGGCTCTGGAAGTTGGCTGGCTATCAGCCAGCAAAATCGGGGAGCGATGATAACAGTGTTATTACATCGACGGTTATGGTCATGCCCATGGATATTCGTGTGGTTTACACCGATATGGTGCATGTCATGGTCAATAACTACGGGGTGATGATGAACTTTATGCAGACAGCTGGACCTAATAGTCAGCCCATGGCGGTCGCCCGCGTCGGTATGAGCAAGGAACACGCCCAAAGTGTGCTGGAAATTTTGCAACAGACCCTGAACCAGTCTAGTAAAGCGCAACGGTCATTACCGGCTCCAAAGAGCAAAAAAGACGGCCCCAAGCAGAACTGATACAATAGCTCTGTTTTTAAGTCGGTGAGCACCCGTAGCTCAGCTGGATAGAGCGTTGGTTTCCGGTACCAAAGGTCGTAGGTTCGAATCCTATCGGGTGTACCACGCAATGGCCCGACCGAAAGGTCGGGTTTTTGCGTGGTCTCCTTGGGTTAAGGGGTTTAGCTTCGAACAATTAAATTTGTTAAAATCTAATGATGGCCTATAAAAATCCTGAAGATCAAAAAGTTGCGAGTAACCGGCACTATCAAGCCAACAAGGCCTATTATTTACAGAGAAATAGGAGATATAGAAAAGAGCTTAACGAGTATGTGAATAATATTAAAGAACAGAATCCTTGTGCGGATTGCCAAAAGAGATATCCGTACTATGTAATGGATTTTGATCATTTAGAAGGTAAAAGTAAACTTGGTTTAGTAAGTTATTTTTGCAAGACCGGCAGAATTGGAGCAATGAAAAAAGAAATACTAAAGTGTGAAGTCGTATGTGCAAACTGTCATAGAGCAAGAACACACAATAGATTGCAAAAAGCTAATCAGCCTATATGATAATTAAGATGCCCGCGTAGCTCAGTGGATCAGAGCGCTTCGCTTCGGACGAAGAAGTCGGCGGTTCGAATCCGTCCGCGGGTACCATTTGATTTATGTATACACCAAATAATTTTTTACTCTGGGAAAACGATGAGCTTAGCATCGTTACTCCCTTAAATCCCCATATACCTTACAGCGAAGGCTTGCATCTAGTTGTCGCACCGAAACTAGATTTAACCAATGCCTGGCAAGACGAGGTGTTTGCTGGTAAGGCGTTTGAGCTTGCCACGAGGGCCTGCAAAATCATGGACGAGATGAAATTTGCGCCCTGGTTTAATATTCAAGCAAACGGAAATTGGGGCTTACTACCAGGCGGCACACCGTTCTTCCATATTCATATTTACGGTAGAAATAAGACAAATAATTGGGGCAAACCTCTCGTGTTACCGGAAGCACCAAAGACATATAATAATGACCTGATGCCAGAAGATGATCGCAGTAAGCTAGCTAACGCCTTTAAGGCCTTAACCGCATAGAATAGTTCTGACTTCGTACCACGTCAGAATTTCTTTCTTCGCCTGGCTGCTCACCTCCACACAGAAGCTTGGCTGAGATTGCAAAAACTAGTAAGAATGTTATAATTAGTTTATGCTACGTTTAGGAGTTGATTTTGGCGGGGTCATTGTCCCGCGGGCTACTGGAGAAGAGGATACCTCCTTTTTTGACGGTAATCCGATGCAGACGCCTCAAGTGCCCGGGGCTATTGAGGCCCTGACTACCATTAATATCGATAGCCCTTTTACTGATAATACCTGGGTTGTCTCTAAGGGTAGCCCAAACACCGAAGCAAAAACCCGTCACTGGCTGGCCGCCCATGATTTTTACGATCAAACGCTCATTTGGCCCGAGCGCGTGCTATTTACCCCAAAACGCATTGGCAAATTAGCAATTGCTCAAGAGTTAGAACTGACACACTTTGTTGATGACACTATTGAAGTGCTTGGCTACCTGGCTGGCACGGTGCCCAATCTCTATCTTTTCAACTCAGATCCAAATGCCGCCAAAGGCTACGAGACCATTCTTTCTCAAATTACTCGGGTGACTTCCTGGCCCGAGTTGACCGACTTACTCCAAGCTGCCGCGTAAAGACGAATACGTACTGTCCTGTATGAGATTGTTTGTGCCGATATGGTAGTCGTAGCATAAACATTTGCTATCATTAGCCTAATGAAGCGCTTCTTGAACAAGCCGCTACGTATCTTGTTATATACCAATATTCTTATTTTGTTGTCGGCAGCCATGTTTGCGCCGATGTACGCGGTCTATGTACAGCGGATTGGTGGTGACTTGCTCGATGCCGGTATTACCGGTGGGTTATTTGCATTCACGGCTGGCGTGGTGATGTTGACAATGGGCAAGTACGCCGACCATGTCAAACACAAAGAACGGGTGGTCATTGCTGGCTATTTGATGATTGGCGTGGGGTTTTTGCTCTACCTTTTAGTTCACTCTATTTGGCAACTGTTCTGGGTCCAGGTGTTGATTGGCTTTGGTGAGGCGTGTTATACCCCAGCCTTTGATGGCCTCTACTCCGAACACATCGGCAATGAGCGCTTGGCCAGTTCACGTTGGGGCGCTTGGGAGGCTAGCCACTACTTCTCAATTGCCATTGGCGCTGCAGCGGGCGGCGCAATTGTTAAATACTTAGGCTTCAATGTCTTGTTCATCTTGATGGCTGCCTTGAGCTTTACTAGTGCGCTCTATCTCCTTCGCTTGCCCAAGCGTGTTTTGGACTAGGACTTGCACGCCGGTGCTACAATTAAAGTAGCGTTATAAACATAAACATTAAGGGGCACACCATGATGACACTAGAAAAACTTCATGTGAACGAAGTAATTGATTTGTATCCAAAGGCTATGCCGAGCTATCAGCAGGAGAGGCTTGCGGGCTTTCTGTTGCTACAGTGGCAAATAAACGGTGACATTGCGCCGAGCGATGTGCATGGGCTGTACGAAGCAATGACCAACACTGAACCGCTGGTGACGGTTGACTATCTGCCAACAGCTGCTTAGTGCGAAGCTGGCGCTCGAACGAATAGTGATTGTTATAGTAGTCCTAGTTTATCGAACCACCGCTGCCAGACCGGCTCAAGCTTTGACATATCAATTGCTTCCAACGCGCACCAACGCAAACTTTTAGATTCGCCCCTTGGCGGCAGAAGCTCACCAGTAGTTTGACAGCGGTAAACATACCAGTAATGACCTTTGATGCCCTGGCTGCACTCGTTCCATGGGACAAACTCTTCATACGCGAGTTCAGCGGACGTCACTACCAAGCCGGTTTCTTCGCGAACTTCTCGCTTTATCGCTGCCTCTGGTGTTTCATTCTCGTCAACATGGCCAGCTGGACCAGCCAAACCATAGGGTGGATTAACACGGTCTAAAAGCACCACCTGGTTACCGCGTTGAATAAGGGCGCCCACTGAGTAGTGAATAATCTGCCCGTCACGCCGACCACTTTTCGCTTGGCTCACCGCTATATGATACAGGCTTACAGTGAAATATCGTTCTGGTCGTCGTTGCTGGGATTGTTGGGGCGGATAATCGTCGGCTCAGGTGGCTGGGAGAAATTGCCCGGCGAGGCTGGAGGTCTATTGGTTGGGTGGCGCAATCCGCTCACGCGAGCCTTTACCCATGCAACCGTAGCACCGATAAACGGTGGCCAGTGACCATGGGCTTTGCGCCAGTTGATGAGGAAACTCACCGTGATGGCTACCGGCCAGGCAACGATGAACCAGATCCAGACAAAGGCGTAGCGGTCGGCAAAGTGCACCTGGAACTGCTCGACGTGAGGGGCACCAGAAGTTACCACAATGACCTTTTGACTACCTTTTTGACCATGCGCGCTAAAATTGATTGTTTGTGTACCAATGGGCACATTGAGGAAACTAGCTACGCCGGTCGCATCGGTAGTACCTTTTTGATTGGCGATGGTTACAGCGGCACCAGCCACTGGCCGGCGATTAGCCCCAAGTACCTTCACGGCTACTAACTCAGCCACTTCCTGCAAGGGAGTACCGGCCGGTGTGGTCGTCGTTGGCGTCGGAGTGGGGGTAGTTTGGGTGGTAGGGGTGGAATTATTAGCAGTTGATTGGTTGGTCGGAGGTGGCGTGGTAGGGGTGGTTTTGGTCGACTTATTCGATGAATTGGAAGACGTGTTGTTTGAGGTGGAGCTGTTGTTCGACGAGCTTGAGTTGTTGGATGAGGAATTTGAGGAGTTTGAGTTCGAACTGGAGGATGAACTGGAGCTGCTACTTGACGAGCTTGCGGCATTCGCAACGGTAACGGTTACCGATGCCGTCGAGGAGTGCCCACCGTTATTGGTGGCCGTCGCACTAATGGTATGAACGGCGTTGCTAGCTGTTTTGGTATCCCACGAAACACTGTAGGGAGCAGTCGTATCGGCGGCGCCGAGGTTATTGCCGTCAATCTTAAATTGCACATTGCTAATGCTGCTACCGGAGTCGGTAGCCGTAGCTGTAATGGTTTGTGTACCACTCACCGTGGCGTTATTGGTTGGAGCAGTGATTTGGACGCTGGGCGTACTAGGCGGAGTGGTAAAGCTATACGTACCACCGGTGGTTGCGCCATTCCATACATTACTACTATCGCTGGTCCGGAAAATAACCGAGGTGTTGGCAAATGTTACATTAGTGGAACCCGAGCCTACCAGAGCGTTAAAGTTTACTTTGGCGACTAGCTGACTACCAGTCTTGTTGCCGTTATCCGAGCCCCGCTGGATACTGACTGAGCCACTACCGCCCGTCGAAGACGCATTAATGTCAAAAGCACTGCCCGTGGCATCGATGTTCAAAAACTGTAACTTACTTTGGTCATAACCCAGGTCGGCTTGCACGGCGTCGACGCCATCGGTACCGCTGTTTTCGTAGACAGAAACCGCGAGCGTATTATTTTGTTGGACGCTGGCGCTGTTCGGGGTCAGCGTCAAACTAGCCGTACCACTGCCGTGGGCAATCAGCGCAATGCCAATCAAACTAAAACCAGCGGCTACAATCAGACCGCGGGCCAAGAAGTGGAAGTGTTTGTGTTTCATCTACATTTTTCCGTAGTTGTTAAGTAGTGTACCAAGATCAAAGATATTTATCACGCCGTCACCATTTACATCACCTTGCGGCCGACTCGCAGTCTGCCGGTAGTGATTGAGCAAAATGCCCAAGTCAAATATGTTGACTATGCCGTCACCGTTAACGTCGCCCAACCAGTTAGTGGCGGTCACGGTAATACCCGGTGACGTACCAACATTGCCTGCGGCGTCATAGGCTTTGGCTGTTACTGTGTACGAGCCGTTGGTGACTTTGGTCGTATCCCAAGCAAAAGTATACGGCAAAGTGCTTACGGTGCCCAGTTTTGTGTTGCCTTGATAAAATTCTACTTTTGTCACGCCAACGTTATCGGAAGCTACAGCGGTGAGAGTCCGAGTCGCGTGGATACGTCCACCATCAGTAACGCCGCTCAGCGTAACAGTTGGTGGTGTGGTGTCAGCCGGAGGTGTTGTGACGTTATTGACATTTACCGCGGTGGCCGCGGTGCTTGTACTGTTACCCGTGGCGTCATAGGCTTTGGCCGTCAGGGAATATGAACCATTGGCCACGCTGGTGGTATCCCAACTGGATGTGTACGGGGCAGTTGTATCGGTCCCCAGTAGTGTTGTGCCGCGATAAAACTCAACTTTGGCTACCCCAACGTTATCATCAGCGGTTGCACTCAGCGTCGTAGTGCCAGCGAGCGTTACACCAGCACCGGGGGCACTGAGCGTTACAGTTGGCGCCGTCGTGTCAGGCGTAGGTGTGTCGGCATCTAGAATCTCCAGACCAGAAAGCTTGCTACAGTTTTTACTATCAACATCGCTGAAGCCAAGGTCTAGCTTACCGTCAGCGACAGTGACTACAAAGCTTTCAACATCGGCATGGTAGGTGCCTACCTTCGCTTGAATATCAAAATTAGTCAGCAAGGCCTGGCCTTCGGCGGTGATATTCATAATCCGGGCGGCTGCGGCAGTACTGGCCGGATTAATTTCGGCAAAATCCAAATTCAACCGGTAGGTGCCATTTGTAATAGGAATGCTATAGCCTGTCATGCACCACCGTTCGGTTTGAAAAATGGGCTGTAAGGTCGTGTCGCTAATTTGGTTGGTGACGGCGTAGGTGCCACCAGCGTGTCCGACTGGAGTACTTAGGCTGGTTTGATAGAACTGATCGGCTACCCAATCATTGCCCGCTGGGTCGGTATAGGCCGATCCGCCGCTGTTGAGCCGAAACGGAATACTGACTGGCGGTGGGGCATTGTTGACGGTGACCGGAATGGCTGGGCTGGTCGCACTATTGCCAGCTGCATCGTAAGCTCGCGCTTGGACGTTATGTGTCCCATCACTCACGCTGGTAGAGTCCCAGCTAAGACTATAGGGACTAGTGGTCGTACTCCCCACAACCTGAGTATCAACCAAAAAATCAACTTTCGTCACGCCCACATCATCGTTGGCGGCAGCGGTTATATTGGTAGTGTGAGCAATTGTCGAGTGCGCCGCTGGCAGCGTGACGTTTACGGTGGGAGCGCTGGTGTCAGAAGGGGTGGGTGGGGTAGTGCTAAATGCCCAGTTGAGTGACTGAAACATCGCCAGTGACCTGGGGAACTCGCCATACTCAAAGGCCGTGTGGTAATCACTATTATCGTCATCAAAATAGTTGGCGTAGAGCACGTTATTGGATCCAATCCAGTCGTGCATGTTCTTAATGAAAGTTGGGTTGTCGCCACCGGTGTTGACAGGGCTGCGGGGTCGAATGGTTACTCCCCACTCTGGGAAGCTCATGTACTTACCATGGGCGGCAGCAAAGTTTTTGTGCCACAGCAGGCCGTGGTCGGCATTCATCATATTCGTCCAGCGGATATTGGGGTCAGACCCAAAATGCCCATCGTCGTAGGTATCTAGCCCAATGATATCAACGACATCATCACCCGGGTAGGCTTGTTCAGCCGGGAAGTTACCAGAGCCAAAAATGGGGTTCCAGTCAAACATAAATCGCTGGCCAGGAATTGATCGTGCCAAAGTTACATAATGCCGATAAGTATTAATGTAGCCTTGCTTATCATCTTTCGCGCCCCAGGCGCCGTTATAACAGCAGTTCATTTCGTGACCGACTCGCAGAACGGCATCGCTATAGCCACCCTGAACCAGCTTGGTCAGCTGACTACGCCAATAACCATCGTAATCACCGCGGGCCGCGGCCGTAAAATTGGCGCCGTACGGCAGGATGTCGGCAGTGACCACCAGCTTGAAGCCAGAGTTTTGAAAAGGACCCACAAACCAGGGGTTGGCTATACTATCCCAGTTTTGCTGGTACGTATAATTTGGCGTGGCATAAGCGCCGTTAACGAGAGCGGGGTTGAAATGTTCTCCATGGCGCAGCATAAGTTGTTCCAGTGAACGATATTTGCCGGGGTCGATTGGGTTTGCAAAAATCCCAATGGAGCGCAGCGGAAACGGTGGCGATGGTGCGGCATGACTGGTAATGAGGGCCAGGGCTCCCACACCACCAAAGGCGATTGAGAATAGTAGCAAGGCCGGCAAAGACAGGCGACGATACGGCTTAAATTTTTTCATGTGGCGTTGGTGTCGTTTGGCACGCGGCATAGGAAAGCATTAAGAATGTCTTATATATTGATAAAGCTTTAGCTCAGTGTAAGCCTATGCTGGCAAAGGTGTCAATTCGCTTACGCTGTTGTGCTGGCCCAGAGTGTGCTACGCTGCTGCATTATGAAATTGGCTAACCTTGCGGCCGCCGAAGCGGCCCTCCGCCCCTACATCCCCGCCGTGGCCGAAATTACCGGTCGCAACATCACGCTCAAGCGGATGTGGCCGATGATGGATTTGCTTGGGCACCCGGAAAAACAACTCAAAATTATCCACATTGCCGGAACCAGTGGTAAAACCTCAACGGCCTATTACCTTGCGGCCTTGTTGCAGTCGGCGGGCAAAAAAGTTGGCTTGCATGTCTCGCCGCACATTGACAAGCTGACAGAGCGTACCCAAATTGACGGCCAACCAATTAGCGATGAACTCTTCTGTCAAGAACTAGGCACTTTTCTAGACATTATTCAGGCCCATCAACTGAGGCCCACCTATTTCGAACTGCACATCGCGTTTGCCTATTGGCTGTTTCAGCGCTGTCACGTGGATTACGCGGTGATAGAGACGGGCATGGGAGGATTACACGACGGTACCAACGTGGCCCAAAACCCCGACAAAGTTTGTGTCATCACCGATATTGGCTTCGACCACACCAAATTTTTGGGAACGACGATTCCGGAAATTACCGCCCAAAAAGCCGGCATCATTCATGCCCATAATCCCGTCTATATGTATAAGCAGGCCCGGGAAGTGATGTCGGTGGTGAACAAGCAGTGTGAGAAGGTGGGGGCCAAGCTTACAGTCACCACTGAAGCCACTGAGCACAGATCGGAA
>CAYTTW010000021.1:0-13126 GCA_964441005.1 uncultured Candidatus Saccharibacteria bacterium
TTGAAAGTGGCAAACTAGACTTTTTGAGGCAGTTCTCATGAGCAAAGTCTCGCCCGAGCTAGCTAGAAGCGTCATTAAGAGCACCCGCTACATCACCTTGGCTACGGTTGATGCAGCCGGTCAACCCTGGAATGCGCCAGTCGCTGGCTTTCCTGACGAGCACTTCAACTTTTATTGGGCCTCTGATCAAAAAACCCAACACTCCCAAAATATTCGGGCCAATGGCAAGGCCTTTGTCGTGATTTATAATTCGGCTCGGTCGGATGAAGAGGCTTGGGGCGTGTATCTGCATGGCACGGCTCAGGAAATTAGTGATGAAACCACGGCCAACCACGCGGCGCACCTGTTTAAAGATGATCCCTACTTGCCGTCAGACGGCAGCGCTTACCTCGGCGCACACCCTCGACGAATTTATCAGTTTACGCCCGAAAAAGTCTGGATGAACGATGGGGAAGGAGAGGGTGCCGATTATGTTGATTTCCGAGTAGAGGTGCATTTATTATGAAAATCTCCATGAGCTGGGCACAGCACTATGCCAATGTTGATCTCCTGGCAAATGGTAAGGATGCCCTGCTTGAAAAAATTGGTGCCCAGCTGGGGGCTATTGAAGAAGTTGTGGAATGGGGACCGCGCTACGATGGGATCGTCGTCGCCAAAATTATTAGCTGCGACAAACACCCCAATGCCTACAAGCTCCAGGTGTGCACCATTGATGATGGGGGAGTGGTCAAGGATGTTAAACGAGATGCCGAGGGACGGGTGCAGGTAGTCTGTGGTGCGCCCAATGCTCGGGCAGATCTGTTGGTAGCGTGGATTCCGCCGGGGGTGACGGTGCCGAGTACGCTCGGCAAGGAACCCTTCGAGCTCGAAGCCAAGGATATTCGCGGTGTCATCAGCAATGGCATGTTAGCCAGCCCAAAAGAACTGGGTATCAGCGATAGTCACGACGGCATTTTAGAAATTGATGCTGCGGAAGTTGGCGAATTAGCCACGCCAGGTACGTCGTTTAAGCAGCTCTATGGCATGGACGATCTGGTTATTGACATTGAGAACAAGATGTTCACCCATCGCCCCGATCTATTTGGCATCCTGGGTGACGCCCGGGAACTGGCCGGCATCCAAGGTCTCGCCTTTGAAAGCCCAGATTGGTACAAGCAAGCGCAAAAAATTGAGCTCGCGCCAACTAACCTACAGCTCACGTCCACGAATGAAGTAACGTCCGTTGTGCCGCGCTTTATGGTCCAGGTGGTTGAGGGCATTGCGGTCAAACCGAGTCCCGTCTGGCTACAAGCTGGACTAACCCGGCTGGGCATTCGGCCCATCAACAACGTGGTGGATCTAAGCAACTACTACATGCAGCTAACCGGTCAGCCAACCCACGCCTTCGACTACGACAAAGTCAAAGCTTTAAGTGGTGATATACCAACGCTGGGCCCGCGTATGGCCCGTGAGGGTGAAGAGTTGACACTGCTCGGTGGCAAAAAGATCAAACTGACAACCGAGGATATTGTGATCGCTACCGATAAGCAGTCGGTGGCCCTGGCCGGCATTATGGGCGGCGTCGACACCGAAGTAGACGAGCAGACTAAAACCATCATTATCGAGTGTGCCACCTTTGACATGTACACGACTCGCCGCTCGACTATGCGGCATGGTTTGTTTACTGATGCGGCAACGCGCTTCACCAAAGGCCAAAGTCCACTTCAAAATGACCGGGTGTTAGCCAAGCTGAACGCCGATCTTCAGGCGCAGGGGGCCAAACCAACGGCCTTGGTCATTAACCATAAAGCGGATACGGTTCGGCCACCGGCCAACCTGACGCTCACCGCGGCGTTTATTAACGACCGCTTAGGTATTGCGCTCACTGCTAACGACATGGCGACACTCCTAAAAAATGTTGAGTTTGCTGTGTCGATCAATGGTGATGAGTTGAGCGTCACGGCCCCATTTTGGCGGACCGATATTGAAATTGCTGAGGACATTGTTGAAGAGGTCGGCCGATTGCACGGCTATGATCACTTACCACTGGTACTGCCGACGCGCGATCTGACACCGGCTCGTGCTGATCGGCTTATAGAACTCCGCGACGAAGTCCGTCAACTACTGAGCCGCGCTGGCGCTAATGAACTGCTCACCTATAGTTTTGTCCACGGACAATTGTTAAATACTGTTGGTCAGCAAACTGATCATGCGTTTCAGCTGGCCAATGCGCTGTCGCCGGATTTGCAGTACTACCGGCTGAGCCTGACACCGAGCTTACTAGAAAAAGTTCACCCCAACCTCAAGGCGGGCTTTGACCATTTTGCGCTATTTGAAGTAGGCAAGGTCCACAATAAGCAACAAATGGATACTGATGAACCGGCAGTGCCACAAGAGGTAAATGCCTTAGCACTGGTGGTGGCCGCCGACGCCAAGCAGGCCCTGGCTCAGTCATCGGGCGCTCCGTATTATGTGGCCAGGAGGTATCTCGATGAACTGCTCGAGTACTATGGGGTAGATACTGAGGTGCGATATCAAGCCCTGGCGAAAGCCAATCTGTATGATAATCCCTGGCTCACCCAGTTGGTGGCGCCATTTCAGCCAGAGCGCAGTGCTGTTTTAGTTGACGCAAAAGGTATGGTCTGGGGCGTGGTCGGGGAGTTTACGGCGTCCGCGCGGCGCAGCTTAAAGTTGCCACCGTACTGTGCTGGGTTTGAACTCGATCCACTATTGCTATTGCAGTCAGCTGGCCAGCGCTATCAGCCGCTTTCGCGCTTTCCCAGGGTCGAGCAAGACATTTCTTTGAGAGTGCCAGCCGAACTGACCTATCAGCAATTGCATGAATTCGTTCAGGCCCAGATTGAACAACATAAACCAGACAACACAGTTGCCAGCCTAACCCCACTTGATATTTATCAACGTCAGGAAGATCAAGCCCACAAACAGATAGCTTTTCGACTCTCAATCACCTCCTACGAACGCACCCTTACCGACGAGGAAGTGAACAGCTTGCTCGATCAAGTAGCCGCGGCCGCTAAAGAGCAATTCGGCGCCGAACGTCTCTGATAAATTGCTTGCCATTCAAGCCGATAATGGTAAAATAAAACCTAAGTTATGGCAGAGCGCGGGCTCGATTATTTGCTTAGTGAAACCAAAACCCGGTTTGATAGAACGGGAGCTATTTTGCTGAGTGGTTTATTGGCACCGGTAGCTTTGGGTACCGCTGGCGTCGTCTGTGTTGATAATCGCACCTGGAATCCAATATTTCGCCAGCGTCGAGTCGGTCAACAAGGCTCTCCGACGATAGTTGTTAATAAGTTTCGGACTATGCCTCAAGCACTCGACGCCGAAGCGCTTACAACCCTCGGTACGTTTGATCAACGAGCTTCTAAGGTCGGTCGTTTTCTTCGTCAGTACGGCCTGGACGAAGTACCGCAACTAGCCAATGTTTTACACGGTGAGATGTCTCTGGTGGGGCCCCGACCTATGGTAGCTGAAGATATTGAAAAGTATGAAGCGGCTGATCCAATCTTATTTGCCGATTGGAACGGCTATAACGAAGTTGTTCGCAAAGCGCTCGTAGGGCCAAGTCAATGCTATCGGCATCGACACCACGACCTCACGCCAGCTGTCCGCAGGGAAACTATGGCCATTGATATTCATTATATTGAAAGCGCCACGCTCACCCGCGATGCCATTTTGCTGGCCCGAGCGCCCCTAGATCTTATTTATGCAAATGCCCATGTCGTCCACGATGGCGCCCAGGCCAGCTCAACTGCAGATCTCGCAGCCTAGTTTTCGTAACACCCTTGACGTGTTAAGCTTTTAGAGATGAAAAGCATCTGGCGGATCATAAAATTTACGGGTAGTTTGTGGCGATATTACGTGGCCATCTCGGTAATAACCATTTTGCTGGCCCTCATGAGCCAACTGGTGCCACTATTAACTAAAGCGGCCATAGATCAAATTACCAGAGGCCTTAGCGGTGGTCACACCAGCGTCAAGCTCGTAGCGCTGTTTGCCTTCATTATCTTCCTCACCGACATTGGTCAGACGTATTTTAGTAATATCAGCGGCTACTGGGGGGATATGCTGGCCATTAAACTGAAAAAGCTGATGAGCAATCGTTACTACGAACATCTACTCAGTTTGCCTCAGAGTTACTTTGATACCGAGCTGACCGGCACCATTATTAACCGCATGAACCGCGGCATCCAAGATATTGGTGACTTTGTTCAAATGTGGACCAATAACTTTCTGCAATTCATTTTTAGCACGGTATTTACCTTGATTATTGTGGCGTATTACTCCTGGCCGGTGGCTTTGATGCTGCTAGCCCTGTATCCAATTTTTATTTGGATCACCACCCGTACCAGCAAAACGTGGCAGGAATACCAGAAGAAGATCAATGAACGTATCGATATTGCCAGCGGGCGGTTTGCTGAAAGTGTTGGCCAAGTCAAAGTGGTGAAGAGTTTTATTCAGGAAGTGCCTGAGCTCAAGTTCTTCAATAAGCAGTTTGACGAAGCGATCAAGGATGTTCAGCCCCAGAGCCGCTTTTGGCACCGCCAAGACAATATCCGGCGTAGCATCCTGGCGGTAATTTTCTTTGCGGTATTTATGTTCATTTTTGTGCAGACCGCTCAGCACCACTACACCATTGGCACCATGGTGCTGCTGATTCAGTATGCGACCCTCATCCGGCTGCCAATTTTTAGCATTAGTTTCCTGGTTGACCGTACACAGCGCGCCGTTGCCAACAGTAAGGATTATTTTGAAGTGATGGATCAGCAACCGGAAATTGCCGATCGTACTGGCGCGAAAGCACTCAAAGTTACAAACGGCGAGATAGTCTTTCGAGATGTCGATTTTGCCTACACCGAAGGCCAACCCGTTCTCAATCAGCTCAGCTTTCACCTTCAGCCCGACACCAAAGTGGCACTGGTGGGGGAAAGCGGCGAAGGCAAGACCACTATTACCAATTTACTCATGCGTCTCTACGAACCACAGTCCGGTCAGATTCTGATTGATGATCAGGACATTAACACTATCACCCAGCAGTCGCTCCGCGAGAATATTGCGGTGGTGTTTCAAGATCCAGCCCTGTTTAGTGGCACGATCCGTGAGAATATTGGTTACGCCAAACCGGGCGCCAGTCATGCTCAGATTGAAGCCGCCGCCCAGGCCGCCAATGCCCATGAATTTATTGCGAAGTTAGAGGCTGGCTACGACAGCGAGATTGGGGAGCGCGGGCTAAAACTCAGCGGCGGCCAAAAACAGCGCATTGCCATAGCCAGGGCCCTACTGAAAGATGCTCCAATTTTGATTTTAGATGAGGCCACGAGTAGCTTAGACAGCAAAAGCGAGGCCATGGTTCAAGAGGCCCTAGAACGCCTGATGAAGGGCCGGACTACGCTTATTATTGCCCACCGCCTCAGCACCATCCAAAATGTTGACCAAATAATTACGCTACGCAGTGGCCAGGTCGATGAAGTTGGCTCACCCGAAAAACTGGCCCACAGCGGCGGCATTTATGCTCAGCTGCTGAGCTTACAAAATCGCGTCGTGGCCAAGCACGAGGAAAAAGCCCACAAAGACCTAGAAAAGTACGAAATTGCCACCGAGTCTAACTGAGCTATACTAGATTTATGAAGCAAGCCGTGCGCGCCATAATCATGCATGATAAAAAGTTACTGGTTATGCACCGTGATAAATTTGGCATGAAGTACACTGTCCTAATTGGTGGTGGCATTGACATGGGTGAATCCATCGAGCAGGCACTTTACCGTGAAGTCCGCGAAGAAACCGGCGTCGTTATTCAAAATCCCCGACTCGTCTTTATTGAGGAAGCCGGGCCACCATATGGCACCCAGTATGTATTTCTGTGCGACTATGTCTCGGGCGAGCCGCAACTGTCTGAGGATAGCGGCGAAGTGATTTTAAACCGTGAGGGGCACAATCTTTACACGCCGGCTTGGCTGCCACTCAGCGACTTACCAAAAACCGCCTTTCGTTCAGATGTCCTCAAGCGTGAGTTACTTCGCGGAATTGAGCATGGCTTCCCATCCACACCCAAAAAGTTAGTTTCTACCGCCAAAATAAGCTATACTAACGACGCATAAAACAGGAGTCAGTATGGCCAAAAAACGGGAACGGGTGGCAGCGCTTGCCGCCGCTTTGTTATTCTTACTTACGTCAGTTGGTGCAACTGGTTTCGTGATCTGGCAAGTCTATCAGGAGCACAAAAACGCTACACCAGCAACTACTAACACAACACCGGAGGCCAAATTGCAAGGAACCAAACTCAATAACTTTACACCCGTCGCATCAGTTGATAGTTTGCAGATAATAGATCTCGTGCCGGGCACCGGAACTGAAGTCAAAGCCACTGACACCGTAACGGCACACTACACCGGCGCCTTAGCCAAGACAGGCATCATTTTTGAAAGTTCTCACGACACTGGACAGCCCGCCACATTTCCGTTAGCCAACGTCATTGCTGGCTGGCAACAGGGCGTGCCGGGGATGAAAGTGGGCGGCACACGCCGTTTGCTGATCCCATCTAATCTCGCCTACGGTGAGACCGGAAGCCCACCCAAAATTGGGCCTAACGAACCCCTCGTTTTTGACATCGAATTAGTCAGCGTCAAGCAATAAACCAATTTCTATTATTCGTACAGGGGCCCCCACGGCGAGAGGATTCGCCGTGGGGAATTACACAACATATAGCGTCTTGAATTTATCACAAGCGCTATATATAATAGATAGGCGATCAAATAAAAGTCTTACTTTTATCATAAAAATTAAAAAGTTGCCGGAAAAAGGGGTCAACAGAAGAGGGTTATTATGGTTAAAGACGTCACAATTTTTACCACCAACACATGCGCGTACTGCGTGATGGTCAAGAAGTGGCTGAGCGCCAAAGGTGTAAGCTATAAAGAGGTCAACGTTGAAGAGCAGCCCGAACGTCAAGCCGAGGCCCTGGCGGTGAGCGGCCAGCTAGCCGTCCCTGTCACTGTTGTTACCAGGCAGGATGATAGCCGAGAAGTGATTGTAGGCTATAATCTTGCCAAACTGGCCCCCGCCGTTTCCTGAGAACTACGCCGCTTTGCTTGCTTATGGGCCAAGCCCATAACCCGCAAAGCTTTTGACACAGGGCGTTATCAGAGCATTGCGATGCTCATGCAACGTACGAAATGTACGTCTTACTGCGCTTCGCAGCTCTTCCTAGCCCTGTATTCAAACGTAGTCCTCAGGCGCAAATTTAGGTGAACCGCCTGCTTCTCTTCCCAAAAATCGCATAAAGCGACATACTTATAAAATATTTCAGAAAGGATAACGTCATGGATTTGGATGCAGCGCAAGGCGCGAGCGAGGACCGTAAAGAAGGTGTACAGGCTAGTACATCGACTGCGGACCGGAGCTCGCAACACAGCGATGCGCCAAAAGCGTCCAGCGGTGCTCTCAGCTCAGCTGAGAGGCAGGCTGGCGCGGTCCATGACGTTATCATGATCGGTGCTGGCCCGGCAGCTCTTTCGGCAGCAATTTATACGACCCGTGAAGACATTGAAACGGTGCTATATGAAAAAGGTGTCATTGGTGGTTTGGCCGCCATAACCGATTGGGTTGATAACTATCCGGGTTTTGCCAAAGGGGTGTCCGGCCTAGATCTGGCCGAAGCCTTGCGTCAACAGGCCGAACGTTTTGGAGCTAAAATTGAACTAGGCGAAGTGACTGCCATTAGTGAGGAGAGGAAACTCAAGAAACTGACCACGACGGATGGTGATGTCTATGCCAAGGCGGTTTTAATTGCCACTGGAAGTGACTATAAGAAATTGGGTATCCCCGGTGAGGCGGAGTATTACGCCCGCGGGGTGCACTACTGTGCCACCTGCGACGGTGCTTTTTACCGCGACAAGCGACTCGTCGTCGTTGGTGGTGGTAACTCCGCCGTACAGGAATCAATTTTCTTAACCCGCTTTGCGAGCCATATTGATTTGCTGGTGCGCAAAGATCACTTTCGAGCCTCAGATGTTTTGGTGCAGGAGCTCGCCAAGTACAAAGATAAAATTACGGTCCATTTCAACACCAGCACGGATGAAATTGTTGGCCAGGATGGCATGGTAGTGGGTGTGGTTGGTACTAACGTAACCAACAACAGCAAAGTTGAATTTGAAACGGATGGTGTTTTTGTCTTTATTGGTTTACTGCCCAACACCCAGTTTTTAGAGGGGAGTGCCGTTGAACTCGATGACCGAGGTCTGATTAAAACCGACACCAGCCTGCAAACCAACATGTCGGGCGTCTTTGCCGCCGGTGATGTGCGCAGCGGGGCCACCATGCAAATTGCCTCGGCCGCCGGGGAGGGTGCCACAGCAGCCTTAATGATGCGCTATTATCTCGAAAACCACGGCAAAACCGAAAGCCTCAGCGAATTGGTCGCGGCCGAAGTTTAACCGCAGTCAGCTTTACGCTATACTGACACTAGACATAAACCTGAAGGAGTAAGCATGGCTGATTATGACGCATTGTTTGATTTTGGGGTGAGCAACGACTTTGTTTATACCATTTGCGAAATTCCCAAAGGCTCCACGAATAAAATTGAATATGATCGGCAGCACAAGGTCTTTGTGCTCGATCGAGTTGAGCCTGGTATTTTTGCCAAGCCAGTTAACTATGGCTTTATCCCGCGCACCCTAGATGAAGATGGCGACGCTCTTGATACCTTGATTCTGACCGATGAACCACTGCCAACGGGCGTGGTGCTCGAGGCAGTTGTCGTGGGTATTCTCAATTTTGAAGATGGTGGCGAGAATGATCATAAAGTGGTGGTAGCGCCCAAGGATGATCGCCACACCGGCAATGCGGTCAAAAGTTTGGATGACCTGCCCGAGCAGCTCAAGAAGCAGATTGAGCACCACTTTAATCACTACAAAGATCTGAAATCACCAGGTTCCACCAAAGTCCTGGGTTGGGGCGACCATGAGGCAGCCTGGAAGATAATTGCCGAGTGTGTTCAGCGCTTTCAGAAGTAAGTAAGTTGCAAAAGTACCTCTTATGCTTATACAATTACGGGGAAGTTATCAAGCATAAAGCGAGGACGTAACAAACATGAAAACACGGGTGGCAATCAACGGGTTTGGTCGGATCGGACGTAACGCCTTTAAAATTGCCTTTGACCGGGCCGATTTAGAGATTGTGGCCATTAACGATCTGACCGACACCAAAACGCTGGCGCATTTACTCAAACACGACAGCAACTATGGTGCGTACGATAAAGAGGTCTCATTCAACGAGACGAATATCATCGTCGCCGGGCAAACTGTCCAAGTACTGGCCGAAAAAGATCCAGCCAAATTACCTTGGAAAGATCTCGGTGTTGATGTGGTTATTGAATCGACCGGTTTTTTCACTAAGCATGATCAGTTAAAACAGCACCTCGATGCTGGTGCTAAGCGGGTGGTGCTGTCGGCCCCCGAAAAAGATGACACGCACCACGATACCTACGTCATGGGCGTGAATGAACAGGACCTCAAGCCAGAGCACCAAATTATTTCTAACGCCAGTTGTACCACTAACTGCATTACACCGGTGGCGGCCGTCATAGAGAGCCATTTCGGGATTGCCAAGGCGATGATGACGACGATACACAGCTACACGGCCAGCCAACGTCTGCAGGACGCACCAGCCAAGGATCTGCGCGAAGCTAGGTCGGCCGCTGAAAACATTGTGCCCACCACTACTGGCGCTTCCATTGCTGCTGGTCTCGCGCTACCGGCGCTGCAGGGTATTTTTGGTGGTTTAAGCGTACGGGTACCGACGCCGGTTGTTTCGCTCAGTGATTTTGTCATTATTACCAGAAAAAAGGTTACCGTTGCAGAGGTTAACGAGGCCTTTAAGGCCGCGGCTAAAGAGCCCTATTATCAGGGGATTCTGGCGGTGACCGAAGAAGAACTCGTTTCCAGCGACTTTATTGGCAATAGTCACTCGGCAATTGTCGATCTCAAACTAACAGCCGTGATTGATGGCAACATGCTCAAGGTAGTGGCTTGGTACGATAACGAATGGGGCTACAGTAATCGCCTGGTAGAAATGGTTGCGGAGGCCGGTAAACAACTATCGTCATGAGACTTTTTATTGGCGCCGACCATCGGGGTTTTCAGTTAAAAAAACAGATTGTTGATGAGTTGCGCCGCGAGGGGCATGATGTGGTTGATGAAGGTGATAACAATTACACGCCAGGTGATGATTTCCCCCAATTTGCCGGTAAAACCGTAACTGCGCTCCTAGCCTATCCCGAAGAAGCCCTTGGTATATTGCTGTGCGGCAGTGGACAAGGTATGTGTATTGCCGCTAATCGTTTCAAAGGTATCCGGGCCTGCCTCGGCTATAACACGAAAGCCGCCCGCGCGTCGCGCTCTGAGGACGACAGCAATGTATTATGCTTGCCAGCCGATCACCTAACCAGTCATGAAGCCCTCGACGTGGTTCAGGCCTGGCTGACCACCGATTTTGCGGCGGCCCCGCGCTACGTACGGCGCAATTATGAATTAGACCAACTGACGTAAATGGCTACCATTGCACCAACCATCACTGCCACTGAACCCCACGAGTACCGGGCGCAGGTCGAACGAGTAGCGCCGTTCGCGCAGCGCTTGCACATTGATTTCTCTGACGGTCAGTTTGCGCCCACCAAGCTCGTTAACGTGATTCAGGCCTGGTGGCCAGATAATCTAACGGCTGATTTTCACCTAATGCTGAAGCGGCCCATGACCGAGCTTGAAACGGTTATTAGCCTCAAACCCAGTCTGGCTATCGTGCATGCCGAGGCCAGCGGTAGTTTTTATGATTTTTTTACCGAACTCAAGGGTCTTGGTATAAAAGTGGGGGTGGCACTACTGCAGGCGACACCGGTCGAGATAGTCAAACCGGTCCTCAAAGACCTCAATCACGTGTTGATCTTTAGCGGACACCTCGGCTATCACGGTGGTACGGCGGATCTGTCACTGCTCGATAAGGTGCGTCAGCTGAAACAGTGGCGAGCGGACCTGGAGATTGGATGGGACGGTGGTATTACCGCGGACAATGCCGGCGATCTCGTGCGCGCCGGCGTCGATGTACTCAATGTCGGTGCCTTTGTGCAAGAAGCCAGTGATCCAGCCGCTGTTTATGCTAAACTAGAAGAGATAATACAACACCAAAATGGCTAAATTAACCCTTAAGGAACTCGAGCTCAAGGCTGAGACGATTCGCGAAGACATTATTCGCATGCTAGAGCGCGCCGGTAGCGGCCATAGCGCTGGCCCGCTGGGGCTCGCCGATATTTTTACGGCGCTCTATTTTGACGTGCTGAAGCACAATCCCAAAAAGCCCGACTGGGATCAGCGTGATATTTTACTGCTCAGCAATGGCCACTGTGTGCCGGTGCGCTACGCGGCCATGGCCGAAGCTGGCTATTTTGATAAAAAAGAACTCCTGACGCTGCGTAAATTTGGCTCGCGCCTGCAGGGGCATCCCGAACGTCAGCGGCTGCCTGGGCTCGAAAACACCAGCGGACCGCTTGGGTGCGGCCTGAGTCAGGCGGCTGGCATGGCGCTGGCTATGCGCATGGATAAAACCATGCACCGCTGGGTCTACGTGGTCATGAGCGATGGCGAACAGGATGAGGGCAATGTTTGGGAAGCTGCCCTGCTCGCCAGTAAATATAAGCTCAATAACATTATTGCCATTACCGATCGCAACAACATCCAGATTGACGGCCCTACTGAAACCGTCATGCCGCTCGAAGACCTCAAGGCCAAATGGGAAAGTTTTGGTTGGCACGTTATAGAAATTGACGGCAATAACCTTGAAGAGGTCATTGACGCTTGTGCCATGGCCCGAGCGATCGTTGAAAAACCGGTTCAGATTATTGCCCATACCGTACCGGGCTTGGGCGTGGATTTTATGGAGTACGACTTTCATTGGCATGGTGCCCCGCCAAACCACGAGCAGGCGATTGAGGCTTTGAAAGAACTACGGACACTAAAGGGCAAAATCAGGAGCGAACACCAATGATCGCTCGCACTTTTTCTCAGGATAGCATTCACGCGCGGACAGTCGAGTGCCTGAGCTGCAAAGATATTTTCGCATCTCCGCCCTCGACCGGCCCGGCTCCACTTCGGCTGACTATCCTGATGGTAAAGTACTCGCTTAGTCAGTATGGGGGCAGTCATGGCTGATATGCACTTAGTTGATAACGTTCACAAAGGCAAGCTCGAAGAGGAGCCGATCCGCAAAGGCTTTGGACGCGGCTTGCTCAAAGCCGGTCAATTGAATGACCAGGTAGTCGCGGCTTGTGCCGATCTGACCGAATCAACCCAGATGCATTTGTTTAAAGAAGCCTTTCCAGAGCGCTTTGTCGAAATTGGTGTGGCCGAACAAAACTTGGTTACCGTTGGCTCGGGCATGGCCGCCATGGGTAAGATTCCTTTTGTCTCTAGTTATGCCGCCTTTAGTCCTGGACGCAACTGGGAGCAAATCCGTACGACTATTTGCCTCAACAATCAGCCAGTGAAGATTATTGGCTCTCACGCTGGCGTATCGGTCGGTCCCGACGGCGCCACCCATCAAATGCTCGAAGATATTGCCCTCATGCGCGTACTGCCCAATATGGTGGTGATTGCCCCTGGTGATAGCCTTGAGGCCGAAAAGGCCACACTGGCCATGGCTGGAGATGATCGGCCCAATTACATGCGCCTCGACCGTGAAGCCACGCCCATTATTACAACTGCCAAGACGCCCTTTGAAATTGGCAAAGCCTATGTCTATGCCCGCGGTGAAGATCTGACCATAATCAGCACTGGCACGATGACCTACCAGGCGCTGGTGGCGGCTGATATGCTATTTAAAAGTGGCATAGATGTAGAGGTCATTCATTGCCCAACCATCAAGCCACTCGATCACGTTACCATTCTGGCGAGCGTCAATAAAACCAAAGCCGTGATGACTCTTGAGGAAGCGCAGATGAATGGTGGACTAGGTGGCGCGGTGGCCGAACTACTCGGTGAAGAATGTCCGCGGCCATTAAAGCGGATTGGCATGAAAGACCGTTTCGGTGAATCGGGTGATCCAAAAGAACTGATGGAGCACTTTGGTCTGACCGCCA
>CAYTTW010000022.1:0-12668 GCA_964441005.1 uncultured Candidatus Saccharibacteria bacterium
AATGGGGAAGCAGCTCCGTGACCAAGTTTTCCATGTGGAAGAAGGACTGATGCTCGAGCGGATGGTTCAGGAACGGCAATATTCCGATGAAACCGCCAAGATTATTGACGATGAGGTAGAGAGCTTGATTACCGAAGCCGCCAAACGTGCCCGAACCGTCATTAAAGCTAATTTGAAAAAACTCGAAGCGCTCAAAGATACGCTGCTCGACAAAGAAACCGTGGAAGCCGAAGAAGTGTTGGCCATTCTCCAGGGTTCTGTTATGCCCAAAGAAGCCTCACTGTACTAATCCCTCGCTGATGCTCGGTCTATGAGGGAAGGAGCTTCCTCCCCTCATCGCGCAGGCAAAGTGGAATACATTTTGTCTGGCTGCTCATCTCCCCTAGCAACGAAAACCCCAACTTTAGGCTGTCTTCGTAGAAAGTTTGCACCTATAATTAGGGCGAATGAATCGATTCTTACGCCGGACGACACAGCGGGTTTCCCTTGGTAATGCTGCCACGCTGCTGATAGTTGTGGCGTTGGTAGGCCAAATTCTGGGGTTTTTCCGTAACCGTCTGATTAGTACCAACTTTACGGTGGTCAATCCAGGCAGTACCGATGCCTTCTTTGCTGCTGTTCAGATACCGGACTTCTTCTTTCTGACCATTGCGGCGGGCGCTCTCGGCGTCGCCTTTATGCCAGTCTTAGCTGACCGTCTAGAAAAGGGTGATAAACAAGGTGTCTGGGAGCTCACGAATAGCTTATTAACCCTCCTCGCGTTAATCATGTTCGGCGTCTCGCTCATCATTCTTATTTTTGCCCGGCCACTGTTGCACTATATCGTGGCTCCAAAACTAACACCAGAACAGTTGTACCAGGCGACAACTATCATGCGCCTTATGGCCCTCAACCCTTTGCTATTTACCCTGTCGGGGATCATCACCAGTGTCCAGCAAACGTTTGGTCGCTTCTTTTTCTTTGCTATTGCTCCATTATTTTATAGCCTGTCAATTATTTTTAGCGTCTATGCCTTTAAACACAATCTGGGCATTATTGGCCTGGGAGTCGGTGCCTTAATTGGCGCCCTCTTACAGCTCGTTGTTGCATGTGTTGGTTTGTGGGGTTTGCAGTTTAAGTATCGGCCTAAGATCAATTTTCGTTCAGCTGATTTCAAAGTCATTCTCCGTCAGTTGCCAGCGCGCTCAGTAGACCAGGGTATAGATTCAATTAACAGCATAGTCGAAACTAACCGTGCTAAGTTACTGGGCGATGGGCCGGTCAGTTACTACAACTATGCCACGACTCTGCAAAACGTCCCAATTATGCTGTTTGGTACTTCTATTGCGACTGCCGCCTTTCCACGGTTGGCCGAGCGACTGGCTCAAAAGCGGCCCGATCTATTTCACAAAGATTTCTTTCGGGTCATGCGCACGATGATTTGGATTGCTATGCCCGTGGTAGTCGTCAGCTACTTCGCGCGCGGCTATCTGGCGCGTCTGCTTTATGGTGACGTGGCCCCGGATGTCGCCTTAATTTTTGGTTACCTAACCGTGGCCATTTTTTTCCGTATTGTCTACAGCATCATTTCGCGTTACTTCTATGCCCAAAAGGATACGAAGACCCCTTTATTTGTCTCTCTATTCTCCATTGGGCTTAATATCTTCCTGGTATTTAATTTGGCCCGGGCAACAGCCTACGGAACGGCCGGCCTGGCGTTATCGCAGTCTATTGTGGCAGGAGTGGAAGTCCTGTTGCTGACACTCATTATGTTGGTGCGTGATCCGTATATTTTTAATAAAAACTTTTGGAGTGGGGTAGTGCGCATTGTGTCGGTGACTGGCTTTAGCGTCGTCGCTGCTTTTATTATGATTTCTATTTTTCCACTTAAAATTAGCGACCGGGGCTTTGTAACTCTCGGCTTTAAATTTGGCCTGATTGCTGGCATGACACTCGCGGTACACATTGGCATTTCAGCTCTCTTTGGCCTGGAAGAGGCCCGCACAGTTGTGCACAAGGTCTATCGATTGATTCTCAAGCCGATACGAATACAGTACTAATCCCTCGTTCGTAAACTCACTCGGTCCATGAGGGAAGGAGATTCCTCCCCTAATCGCGCCAGGATCCGAATGAATCGGATCATGGGCTGCTCCTCTCCCCAGTGGAGTCGAGATAATTGGAGTAAATTCAAAAAGCTTTTTACGTTCTAATACTTGTAATTCGAGGCCATTTCTTTACTGGCAGGCTAGGTAGAGCATGGACTTGCGGATGTGAAAAATATAACTGCAGATATCCATAAACTCTTTACAGTAAGGCTCGCACTACCGGAGGTGTTTTAGATCAAACAATACAAGGGGGATAAAATATGGCTTCCAAACAGCCTAGTGCGCTTAGTGTCCTTGAATCGTTCAAGTGGGTTTTAGGTGGTATATTTATAACCATATTTGCCGCGATGGTTAGCTCTGGTCTAATGGTTAGTTCAATTGCACGCAACCAAATATCGGGAACGCTGAGCACCCAAACTAAAACAGTTGCCGCCACACCGACTGCGGCCCAGGTCTCAGCAGGGCAAAGTTGCTCAACCGATCAAGCGACGAGCACCGTAACTCAAGGTGCAACGAGTGTTACTGCCGCCGCCGGTCCAGGCAATGTTGGCGCGGCTTTAGGCAATAATCCAACTTTTCCGGTAGTCATTACACAGCAAGTTCCGGTGCTGACCAACACCTTAACAGCAACCTTAAGCAGTGTACCTGGTGCAGGCACTACTGTAAGCGGCTCTAACAACAACCTAACCAATAGTCTGAATCGAACTCTGACAACCAGTACAACAACCGTTAATAACGGACCAGTTATTTATGGTTCGCACAACCACTTCAGCAAGAGCTTTAACACGGTGATTGCTTCCAATAGTTTCAACAAGATTAGTTCCTCGTTTAACACGCACTCTTCGTCGAAGATCGATAACCATGCCAAGACGGCTATTACGACCATTTCGAATGTGAATTCCAACAACCACATCAATCAGCACAACAAAGTTGAGACTAAGATTGAAAACAAGGTCAATGTGAAGAATATTAATGGTTCTTACAATCACTTGTCTAAGGGGGCAAGCCTGACCCAGAACAGCACCCAAAATGCCAATACGGTAGCGGGCGGTCACGGCAATACGTTCACCAATGTCACAACTCACCCTGAAAGCACCTCACACACCACTGTAAAAAACCACAAAAAATAGTTCAAGCTTCGTCCATTCTTGGTTTGTCTGTTTACCTGTACAATAGGGGTCGATGAACCAAGACCATATCCGCAACTTCTGCATCATTGCGCACATCGATCATGGCAAATCAACCCTGGCCGATAGACTGCTCGAGTTGACGGGCACGGTCGAAAAACGGCTGATGAAAAATCAGCTGTTGGACCGCATGGATCTCGAGCGCGAAAAGGGCATTACCATCAAGCTGCAGCCTGTCCGCATGCAGTATGAGGGGTATGAACTAAACCTGATTGATACCCCAGGACATGTTGATTTTAGCTATGAAGTCTCGCGGAGTTTAGCGGCGTGTGAAGGCGCGCTCTTAGTGGTTGACGCTAGCCAAGGCATTCAGGCCCAGACATTAGCCAACGTCTATCTGGCCCTGGCTGCCGATCTGAACATTATCCCTGTGCTGAACAAGATAGATTTACCCGCCGCCGATGTAGAGCGGGTTAGCGCTGAAGTTATATCGCTGCTGGGCTGCAAAAAAGAGGACATCTTACTCATTTCAGCCAAAACTGGCGAAGGTGTTCAGCAGGTGTTGGAGCGAATCGTGAGCGACATTCCACCGCCGTCTGGCGCAGCCGAGCAGCCCACCCGGGCATTGATTTTTGACAGCTATTACGATGATTACCGGGGGGTCATTTTGTACGTGCGCGTAAAAGATGGTCACATACTCAAAAACGCCGGCATAACGATGATGGCCACTGGCGCCGAAGGTCTGGCGCTGGAAGTTGGCTCCCTCAAACCGGACATGATTCCATTGCCATCCCTGCAGGCCGGCGAAATTGGCTACATAGTGACGAACCTCAAAAGCACCCGCGAAGCCAAGGTTGGCGATACCGTCACCCTCACCAGAGTCGCTCATGCTAAGGGTCAGTCCTCTAGCATGCAAGCGTTACCGGGCTATAAAGATGTTAAACCCTTCGTGTATGCCGGCCTTTTTCCAGATAGTAGCGAGCAGTATCAAGAGCTCAAGGAGGCGATTGAAAAGCTAAGCCTGAGTGATTCGGCGCTGCAGTACACGCCTGAAAATTCACCAGTGCTCGGCTTTGGTGTACGCGTTGGCTTTTTGGGATTGCTCCACATGGACATAGTGCGGGAACGACTCGAGCGCGAGTATGATCTGGAGTTGGTAGTAACTAATCCGTCGACCGATTATCAATTAACACTCTTAAATAATGAGGAAATTGATATTAAAAGTGCCGCCGAATTACCTGATCCAGCCGGCATTAAAGAAATTCGTGAGCCCTGGATTAAGGGTGAGGTGGTGGTGCCCAAAGATTATGTCGGCGCCGTTATTCAATTGATTGTCAGTAAGCGCGGTTTGCAGAAAAATCTATCGTATGTTGACGCCCAGCTGGCACTAATAAGCTTTGAGGCTCCGCTGGCTAATTTACTCACCGATTTTTATGATCAGCTCAAAAGCTTGACCAGCGGCTATGGTTCGTTTAACTATGAACTAACCGATTACCGAGCCGAAGATTTAGTACGGCTCGACTTTTACGTGGCCGGTGAGCGTGTTGATGCCTTGAGCGTGATGGTGCACCGTTCGGAAGCCCAAAGTCTTGGGCGCAGTACCGTTGAAAAGTTAAAAGATGTTATTCCCCGTCAAAACTTTCAGGTTAGCTTGCAGGCGGCTATTGGCGGCAAGTTCATTGCCCGCGAAGATCTTAGTGCCTATCGTAAGGATGTAACCGTTGGCTTGTATGGTGGCGATGTATCACGCAAGAAAAAGGTACTCGCCAAGCAAGCCAAAGGTAAAAAACGCCTGAAACGCTTTGGCAAAGTTGACATTCCGGCCGAAGCTTTTACCGTAATGCTCAAACGCGACTAATGGACAAAGCACTTATCGTAACTGGCATTGGTGATGAAACGATGCACTTGGAACGTGCCACTCGTCATTGGCCAGACAGTTTTGGCGTGCAGCCAGTGATTCATCAATTTGGCTGGCAAGGAAGAGTTGAGGAGTTTGATGATCGGTACGAAGCGCTCAGGCACCATTGTTACGAAATTGGAGCGCTAGCGGTCGTGGGCGTCAGTGCTGGGGCCTCTGCCGCTGCTCTGCTGGCGGTTGAAAATCCGTACCTGGCTTACGTTAATGTATGTGGACGGCTGCACCAAGCCGGCAATAACATCTATAAATTTGAGCGCTATCGTCATCGTGCACCGCTGTTTGTCGAAAGTGTTCGGCGCGCTGAAGCAGTACTAGATCAGCTGAATCCTGAGAAGTCATTAATCTTTCGGGCGCGTTTCGATGAAATGGTTCCTAAAGCAGCTGCCAAAATTGATGGCGTGAAGACCATTACAGTGCCGATGCCAACCCATGGCTTTGGCATTTACTACACCTTACGGTGGCAAGGCCAACGTATAGCGCGCTTGGCGGAAGCTGCGTAGATTAGCGCCAGACAGCTAAGAGGGCGCCATTGACGAGTAGTACTGCCAGGAAGTAGCCGGCATCAATTTGCCAGAGCTTCCAGGGGCGGCCCGAAAACATGGTATTGACGGCACCGGTAATGGCCACGAAACCGAGCCACAGCCAGAAGCCCGTAACCAGACCTTTCCAAACGGTGTCAGCCCCGGCGTAGTGCACAAAATGCACTAGTATGTAGGCCTGGACCAACGCGCCGACGGCAGACAGGGCGTAGCCTGGTCCGGCATTACCACGCAAATCTTCCATTTTGCGGCCAACCAACTTGGACCATTGCTTAGCAAATAGCGCTGGTGAGTACCAGAGGGCTCCAATTGCCATGTTGACTAAAGCTGCCACTACAACCGCCCATATGTTGAGGTGTATACCCGGCATATTATCTCCTTAGTTATTACTTTTATCTAACGCCTGAATTGCTTAAAAAGCAATATCCGTTTGGCGGCGCTGGCATGTCTTGCTATAACTACCATATGAATCAGCTCAAACATCTCGATGAGTTTAAGCAAGTTCTCGCCCATTACACGGTGTCAGAAGCCAGTAAGCGGATCTTAAAACAAACCCAGCTCGTACTATTAGCTGCCCCCACCTCGGCCGGTCGCAATACCATCATCCGTGAGTTGCTCAAAACTGGCGAGTACCACTACATCGTTTCGGATACGACGCGTCAGCCGCGCATCAATGACGGCGTGCTGGAGCAAAATGGCGTGGAGTACTGGTTCCGGACTGAAGAGGAAGTTTTGGCCGATCTGCAGGCCGGAAAGTTTGTAGAGGCCGCCATTATTCATAACCAACACGTCTCGGGCATTAGTATTCGGGAGCTCGATCAGGCGCGTCAAGAGGAGAAAATTGCCATTACCGACATTGAGGTGGTGGGTGCACACAACATTGTCGAAGCCAAACCAGATACGGTAGCTATCTTCGTCTTGCCCCCTAATTTGGAAGAGTGGCTGCATCGCTTGCGGTATCGCGGCAAACTCAGCCCTGCGGAAGTGCGGCGCCGACTGGAAAGTGCTGGCAATGAGTTTAAACTGGCCCTCGAGCGTGACTACTATAATTTCGTTATTAATGATCAGCTCGAAGCTGCCATGGAGCACATTCACCAGCTGGCCCGATTTAGCATTCAAGATCCAGAGCAGCAGCAACGCGGTCGGCAGCTCACCGAACAGCTGTACATTGAGACAATGGCCTACCTCAAAGCGTAATATTTCACGGCGGCCGAATCGGTCATCTGTTGTAATGGGGCTCCATGAAACGAGCTGGAGAATTTTTTGCGCCCAAACTTGAGGTACCCTTTAACCGCGGCATCGAAGCCGTTCGCTCCAGTTTAGCTGGTTTAGAACGAGTGATTGTGCGCCGTCGTTTGCAAAGCATTGGCGCGGTGGGGCGTAAATTAGCCACCGTTTGTCAGCGCCATGAGACATGCAGTACCCAGACGCTGATCCGGAATCCGGAGGTGAGCCTGCTGCGCTTTTCAGTCGAGACTATAGGTTTTTCATTTGAGTCAGAGAAGGTGACTGAGGCCGACGTTATTCAAATAGCCGCGTTTCGCTTTGACCACCAAGGGAAATATCAGGAGGTAGCCGGCTTAGTTGAAGAAGCCGATAGCTGGCCGCGTGAAATCGAGCTATCCTCAACTGAGATATATGCCGAAACCGGTAAATTAGAGCTCGCCCTCGCCAACCCCAGAATTAGAGCCCAACTGGCAACTACTGGGCCCAATTATGAGCTCAACCAAGCCTACGCTGCTCTCTTAGCAAGTTCAAATCAAAACTAACTGGCACTCTTGACTCTCGACTGCTAATCACTGTAAAATTAGCACTGTGATTAAGAGAGTGCTATGACTGATCGTCAGATGAAGATTCTCGCGGCTGTTGTGGAACAATATGCCGAAGTGGCTAGCCCTGTTGGCTCTAGCCTGCTGGCTCGTGCTTTTGATGTTTCCTCGGCGACCATTCGAGCCGAAATGGCCCAACTGGAAGAGGATGGTTACATTATGCAGCCACACACCAGCGCTGGTCGCGTACCGACGGACAAGGGCTATCGCTACTATGTTAACAGCTTGGCTGATAGTCAGATGGAATCGATTGAAGAAGGTCGGGCCGAGCGAGCACTGGTTTCCCGCGTAACCCAAGGCGGTGTACCCGAGCGCATTATTCGCAATGCAGTCGATACCCTGGTAGAGATTACACACAACCTCGGTCTAGCGACCATTGGTAACCAACTGTATATGAGTGGTCTGTCAAACTTGTTTGGTCAGCCGGAGTTTATGAACCGTGGTCAAGTCCAGGAGGTGGCGAGGCTTCTGGACAATCTGGAGCCGTGGCTACGCGAAGCGGCGCCCAATGAACCGCTCAGCGTTTACATTGGCCGTGAAAATCCAGTCGGCCGCGGGGCTGGCTGCACCCTTATTATTAGTCGTTTTCGTAGCTCATACAGTGACCGCAGTTACATTGGGGTCGTCGGGCCAACGCGGCAAAGCTACCGCGATGTTATGGCACTCGTTCGTCGGGCCGGTGAGGCACTCGAGGAGGTGATGTATGACTGAGAATCTAAGCGCCCAGGCACGCTTTGAAGTTAAAGAGGATTTGCGGTGGTTAACAGAGGACCTACCAACAGGTATTGCCCATATCCGGGAATACGCCGAGCGAACTGGTCAGCCAGAAGCGTTCTTGCTGGCTGAACTCATTGAACGAGATTGGTTGAGCGAGGAGGAAGTGGCATGAACAAGAAGCCGACTCAACCGCCAAATCTAAAAGCGCTTCAACATCAAGTAGAGGAATTAACTGAAGCCTTGCAGCGTGAGCGCGCCGATGCCACCAATCTACGTCGACGTCATGAAGAACAAATTGGCGGTCTCAAAAATCTAGTCAAGGCCAACATTGTGCGAGAGCTGTTACCAGTCATTGACAGTTTTGAAAGAGCCATCAAGCACATTCCGAAAGAACTGGTGCGCAATGAGTTTGTCAAAGGTGTGCAGGGTATCGTCAAACAGTTTGAAGCAACGCTTCAGCACATGGGCGTCGAGCGCATTAAAACAGTGGGTGAAGTGTTTGACCCGCGCTGGCACGAGGCAGTAGCCATGGAAGAGGGCGACGGCTCGCATGAAGTTGTGTGCGAGGAACTGCAAGCCGGCTACCGTCTGGGTGATGAAGTTATACGCCACGCTATGGTTAAGGTGAAAATGGAGGATCGAAAATGACAACTTCAGAAGTAACAACAACTGATCGAATTGAAGCTCAACTAGGTGAACTTGCCCCCAGTTATATGCTCTACCGGGGAATTGTTGAAGCCCTGCCTCCTGACGCCACTGTCAAAGTCTTATTTAATGAGGCGGTTGTGGGTGATCGTCAGGCTGATGTCCGAAAAAAGATGTCGGCTGAGACTACGCACGAACAATACGCCGCGGCCATGGAGAAGGCTCGCTATACTGAGGTTTCTGCTCGCCACCAGGCATTAATAGAGAATGGATTTGCCGGCACCCTAACTGGATTATTCGAAAAAGTGCTGGAAATTGAAAAGGCTGAGGACATCACAGAGCTCACCACAGTGATTGGCAGTATTCGAACTTACCAGCGCATTCCGGCTGAACGACGGCGTGGTGCCAAGCTTGTTGATGAAGCCGGTTACTACTGGGGCGGCCGGTTTATCCCATTTGAAGAGGTTGATCGTGGGTAACTATAATCGATTACTATCAAATGATTTGCCACCGCTACCGGTAGCAGAAACATCTGGGACAACGGTTGATGAAGCTGGATCAGCTGTGCTACGCGAGACAGTTACCGTAAATTATGAATGGCTTGATTGGGAAAGTTGGGAAGAGTATGCAATCCGTACTGGCGTCAAGCCAAGCAAATTAATAGATGAAGCTACACTAGGTGAGGAGATTTCAAATGGATGACAGTTTTCCAGACATACCAAAGTCTGAAGAAATGCTAATGGATGCAACAGCCCATGTGCAGGCTGGCATGGAACTTGGCCGAACAGACCTTGTAGAAGAGGGGATTAGTCTCAATCGACAAGCACATTATCGGATGTTAACTGAAGTAGCAGGGATGCCACCTATGCACGATGGAGAGAGCTTTACTGAATATGTAATGCGTTTAAGACAAGAACAAGGAGGTTTAGATGGGTAGAATTATTGGAATCGATTTAGGTACCACTAACAGCGCCATGGCTGTTATGCAGTCTGGTAAGCCGGAAATTATTGCGAACTCGGAAGGTGCCCGCACCACACCGTCCGTGGTAGCTGTGAACAAGAATGGCGAGCGCCTAGTCGGTCAAGTGGCCCGCCGTCAGCAAGTGACGAACTCCAAAAACACGATTTACGAAGTCAAACGTCTGATAGGACGGCGCTGGGAAGATAAAGAAGTCCAGCGTGATCTGAAACTGATGGGTTACGAAATGGTCAAAAGTGGCACGGGCGTCAAAGTCAAAATGGGCGACAAAGAATACAGCCCAGAGGAAATTAGTGCTATGATCCTCGGCAAGCTCAAGACGGACGCGGAAGCATTCTTGGGCTCATCTGTGACTGAAGCAGTCATTACCGTACCGGCCTACTTTGACGATTCCCAGCGCCAGGCTACGAAGGATGCCGGTAAAATTGCCGGTCTGGAAGTTAAGCGGATTATTAACGAACCAACGGCCGCAGCTTTGGCCTATGGTCTGGACAAGGCCGATAAAAAAGACGAAAAAATTGCCGTCTACGACCTGGGGGGTGGTACCTTTGATGTCTCGATCCTCGAGCTCGGTGATGGGGTTTTTGAAGTGAAGAGCACCAACGGCGATACGCACCTTGGTGGGGCTGACTTTGACCGAGTGCTGGTTAACTACTTTGTGGATGAGTTCAAGAAAGAACACGGCATTGATATTAGTGATGATAAAGCGGCCATGCAGCGACTGCGCGACGAAGCCGAGAAAGCCAAGATTGAACTTTCAACGACCAACGAAGTTGACGTGAACCTGCCTTTCTTGACAGCTGACGCTGAAGGGCCCAAGCACTTTGAGCACAAGCTCACACGCGCCAAGCTAGAAAGCCTGGTAGGTGAGTTAATTGAAAAAACGGCCGAGCCGTGCGAAAAAGCTTTGAAGGACGCAAAGCTTAAGGCCAGTGATATTGATGCCATTGTGCTGGTGGGAGGCATGACCCGCATGCCCGCCGTGCAAGAAAAGGTTAAGTCAATTTTTGGCAAGGACCCGATGAAGGGCGTCAACCCGGATGAAGTCGTAGCCATTGGCGCTGCCATTCAAGGAGGGGTACTGCAGGGTGAAGTCAAAGACGTGCTGCTCCTGGATGTCACGCCCTTATCCTTGGGCATTGAAACGCTGGGCGGCGTGATGACCAAGTTGATTGAGCGCAACACGACAATTCCGACCAGCAAGAGCGAGACGTTCAGTACGGCGGCGGACAACCAAAATCAAGTGGAAGTCCACGTCCTACAAGGGGAGCGCGAAATGGCGGCAGACAATAAGTCCCTTGGGCGCTTTGTACTTGATGGCATTCCACCGGCACCGCGGGGCGTACCGCAAATTGAAGTAACTTTCAATCTTGACGCCAACGGCATCTTAAATGTCACGGCTAAAGACAAAGCCAGTGGCAAAGAGCAAAGCATCAAGATTGAAAGCAGCGGTAACCTGTCCAAAGATGATGTTGAGAAAATGGCCAAGGAAGCCGAGGTCCACGCTGATGAAGACAAGCAAAAGCGTGAAGCCGTGGATGCCCGTAACCTGCTCGATAGTGCAGTCTACCAAGCTGAGAAAATGAAAACCGATTTCAAAGATAAGCTCAGCGAGGAAGATGCAAAGACTATTGATGAGGCTATGGAAGCAGCCAAAAAAATTGTCAAAGACGATAAGGCCAGTAAGGACGATATTGAGAAAGCGGCTAAGGAATTGAGCGACAAAATTATGCCAATTGGCGCCAAGATGTACGAAGCCAATAAAGATGAGAAGCTAGCCGATGATAGCGCTGATTCAAAAGACAGCGACAAGAAGGATAAGGACGAGCCGGTGGAAGGCGAAGTTGTCGACGATAAAGACAAGGACAAAAAATAATGGATAGCCCTGCCAAGCCATCTGTTGACCCTGAGATGCGAACCGGACCCATACTGCCTGCGATGAATCGTAGAACCGTCGAGGCTTACCGTGTGGTTGCAAGACATCTGCCCGTATTGCCAAGCGTCTTCGAAGATGTGCAGGACATTATTTATTCGAAAGATCCAGGCCAAGCAGAGAGTAATGTTGAGACGTAAGATTAACACCAATGGCTAAGCGTGAACTATGCTATCTATATCTAACCTGTGCCAACACGGTTGAGGCCGGGCAAATTGCTTCGTCACTACTTGAAAAGCGGCTGATTGTCTGCGCTAAGCAGTGGCCGGTGACAGCCGATTACTGGTGGGACGGGCAAATTGAGCACGCCAGCGAGGTGATGCTATTGATGGAAAGCTCAATGGATTTGTTTAACGAAGTTGAAAAAGAAGTCGCCAAGCTGCATAGTTACGAAACGTTTGTGCTGGAAGCAGTGCCAATTGATAAAGTTTCTAAAAAAGCGTTAGCATGGTTGAATAAAGAGATTGAGGCAGAATAATGTCGGAGATGGATAATGCTGGCATGCGCGATGAGAAACGACTTCATGACACCCTTTTTGTATATGCGTTTCATGCGGTCATGCATGGCATTGGTCCTGACGATCCAGTTGATCGCGAAAAAATTAAGGAACTTTTAAAGTATGATTTGATACTTTCGGGCGAAGGATCTAATGTTGATTCTTCAATACATGAGGTAATGACAGACAAGTTTGTAGCATCGCTTCAGGATGATGATTTTAGGCAGAGGCTCTTTGACCAGTTCCCAAAACCGGCGGGGGAGAGTTAATGGCTAAGCGTGATTACTATGAAGTTTTGGGCGTCGGTAAAAGTGCTTCTGCTGACGAAATTAAGAAGTCTTTTCGGCGCAAGGCAATTGAGTATCATCCGGATAAGCAGGGTGGTGATGAAGACAAGTTCA
>CAYTTW010000023.1:0-12524 GCA_964441005.1 uncultured Candidatus Saccharibacteria bacterium
GATTGCCGCTGGCCACAACCCGATGTTGCTGCGTAAAGGTCTGGAAGCGGCGGCCCACGACGTGCTCACTAAACTGGGCGGCATGGCCGAAGACATCAAGACTAATAAACAGCGCGTGGCGGAAGTAGCCACCATTAGCGCGGGCGATCCGGAAATTGGTAACTTGATTGCCGAAGTTATTGATCAAGTCGGCAAAGACGGAGTAGTTACCGTCGAGGAAGGGCAGGGGCTCAACCTTGAGAAGGAAGTGGTGGAAGGCTTTACTATGGACCGCGGCTTTGTCAGCCCATATATGGTGTCCGACACGGCGCGCATGGAAGCCGTCGCCGATAAACCAGCCATTGTCTTGACCGATAAAAAACTGAGTTCTGTTCAAGAGTTTTTGCCGCTGATGGAGAAGTTACATCAGGCTGGCAGAAAAGAACTTTTACTGGTCGCTGAGGATGTCGAAGGTGAAGCTTTGGGCACCCTAATTCTTAATAAATTAAAGGGTGTCTTCAATGTTATTGCTGTCAAGGCACCCGCGTTTGGCGATCGCCGCAAAGACATCCTGCAAGACATTGCGGTGCTAACGGGAGCCACTGTCATTAGTGATGATGTGGGCCTCAATTTTGAAAACGTCGACATCGACGTGGTGGGCAGTGCCCGCAAAGTCATTGTGACTAAGGATGAAACAACCATCATTGAAGGCGCTGGGGCGGCCAGCGCGGTCAAAGAACGACTCGGCCAGATTAATAGCCAAGTTGCCGCGGCAACCAGCGAATATGACCGCGAAAACCTCGAGAAGCGTCGGGCAGCACTCGAAGGTAAAGTAGCCGTCATCAAGGTTGGTGGTGCTACTGAAACCGAGATTGAAGAGAAGAAATTCCGCGTGGACGATGCCGTAGCGGCTGTTAAAGCGGCTCTTGATGAGGGTATTGTCCCGGGTGGTGGCGTCACGCTTATCAATGCTGGTTTGGCCATTACTACCAGCAACAGCGATGACGCATCACTGGCAGCCGGCAAGATGATTCTCAAGAACGCTCTAGAGCAACCTTTCCGAATTCTGCTGGCCAACGCCGGCCTCAACGCCGACGAGTGGCTGCCACTCATCCGGGCTGCCAAGCCTGGTAACGGCGTCGATGTGAATGAGCCGACCAAGCTCGTTGACCTGAAAGCCGCTGGAATTGTTGACCCGGCACGGGTGACCAAAGAAGCTCTACAGAATGCAGTCTCCATTGCCGGCACGGCCATGACCATGGGGGCGTTGGTGGCTGAAGTTCCCGAGAAAGAGACGGCCGCACCTGGCGGAATGCCAGGTGGCATGATGGGGATGTAAATCCCTCGCTCGTAAGGCTCGCTTATGGGAACCCCCCAGATGGGTTTTCTGTGAGGTACTGAGAACCACTACCATTGTTGAATTGTTGCGCTTTTAGCTAATTTATACTATAATTGCTTTAGCAATTAGGAGTTTAAACCCAGATGTGGCCGTTTAAGCGCAAGAATTCAAATGTTCTCGGCACCAATGTGCCGCCTGAAGTTCAGAATTATTATCAGGCCGAACGCCGTCAGCGGCTCAGCGTCGCGTGGTTGCTTGGTGCTGGTACATTGGTCGCAACCTTAGTTTTGGCAGTGGGTATCTTCTTTGGTGGTCGCTGGCTCTATCGTAGCCTCCATCATACATCGACGTCCACGGCTACTTCGCAGGGTAAATCGGACGTTGGTCCGAGTAAAACACCCTCTGCTGCCAGTTCGACACCAAGCACCCCTAAGCCCACGCCTTCGACCTCTAGTGCACAGCCATCAACTCCAACGGCCTCAGCGCCGTCAAGCTCACCAGCCACAGGCGATAACTTACCCCACACCGGTCCTGACGGCGACGACTAACCCCCACATTCTTACGCGTGAAAATGTGAATGATGCGCCAAGTGTTAAGAGGTGGAGTTGAAGGAAGATCTGACGAGGTGTATAATTATTTCACCGAAGGGGTAGTGAAACTAGTCACTCGGGAAAGAACTTTGGTAACCAAGCTTTAGGGAGAGCGCGGTCATTATGAGCTACGAACATAAGGTTTGGTGTCTACCAAGCCTTTTTTGATAAAAAATAATCGGAGGAACACGGGGATTTAGATAACAATTTTAGCTCGGCAAAGGAGGGGATTATGCCAGCAGCAGTTACCAAACAAGATGTACAAAGCATGGTCGATATGGCCAGGAATAAGATTATGAGTTCTCAGCTCACCAAGTACGATCTTCAACTTATCTGCACCCAAGTTCACGACCGAATTCTTAATCAGCAACAAAATTTGCAACAAATTAATACCCAGATGTTCCGCCAGGGTATGAGCATGATTGACCAAACCGCTCATCGTTTAGGGGGCATTGAGACGCGCATAGGGGCTATGGAACAGGAATTAAAAAATATTCATACTCTCTTAGAGCAGCTGGCAACACGCGAGCCCGTGGTGACCGTCCAGCCAGCACCAGTAGCTCAAGGTGAACAAGTACCCGCACCCCAGGGCGCCACGCAGTGGCAGTACCGGGAGGCGTATTAGCCCTCGCTACGCTCGGTTCATAGGACAAACCTGCGGTTTTTCCTATCGCGCGGGGAGCGAAATGAATTCGCTACTCCGGCTGTTCTTTTCCCTTAGCTCTTAATTGGTGTCGTTTTGGGTGAAGTAGTTGATTTCGTTGACGATGTCGAGGAAGGCCTGGGCTCGGGCTTTTTCGTCGCTAATGTCTTTGGCAGCGGCGTAAGCATCTTTGATCAGTTTTTGATCATCGGAGGCTTGAATCATCATCATGAGAGTGCGGAACTTTTCCTCGGGCGATTGGTCGAGGTGCATCACCAGCGGAGAAAGCTGTTGCAAGGCCTGTTGCTTGATAGCCACTAAATCATCATTGACGGCTGGGCTACCGTCAGCGGGGGGAACAGCAGGGGTGATTAAGTCGTCATTATCACTAGGTTCGCTGTTGTCACTTAGTGGAGCGGCGCCCATAGTGTCATCGGCCACGACGTCATTAACGCCGTTCATTGGCTGATCACTGCTACCACCAGCGGTGTTGTCGTCTTGCGCAAACATGCTCACCCCCTATTTGGTTTTTAATGCGTTCGTTACTTAGTATACCAAAAAGCGTAAGCATATCAGACAATTCGAGCATACCTTATACTTAGTACATAAACTGGAGTCTCTATGCTTGATGATCTGAAATACATTCACGAACGCGATGCCCAAGATGCTTTAGGCGTGGCGGAAAAACAATGGCAACAATTAAGCCATGACTTTGGTCAGCTTGAACTCCCAAATGACTTTACCAATATCGTATTTTCGGGCATGGGCGGTTCAGCTTTGTCTGCATTGATTGGCGCCAAGTGGCCCGGCTATACGTTACCTCTAGAGGTAGTACGGCAGTACCACATCCCTAAGTATGTGTCCGATAAAACTCTCTTCATTGCCTCCAGTTACTCTGGTAACACCGAGGAGACCCTTAGCTGCCTAACAGAAGCTGAAAACCAACGTGCCCAGATTGTAGTCATCGCTGGCGGTGGACAGTTAATTGACGTCGCCAAAGCCAAAAACTACCCACATCTTATCTTGCCGCAAGTCGGTCAGCCACGCTTCGCAACATTCTATAGTCTCAGAGCGTTAATCACTGTATTAGTAGCAGCTGGCCTCCAGGACGCTGCTGCCTTGGCTGAAATGACGCAGGCGGCCGCCTGGCTCCAGGAACAAATGAGCCAGTGGTTGCCGACCATCCCCAGTGACAAGAACCCTACCAAGCAAGTGGCACTTGAGTTAATGGGTAAATCGATAGTCATTTACGCAGGACCCCTGCTAGCCCCAGCGGCCTACAAGTGGAAAATCAGTTTCAACGAGAACGCCAAAAATCTGGCCTGGTGGAATGAGTACTCCGAATGGAATCACAATGAACTAAGCGGCTGGTTAAGTCATCCCACCCAGAAGCCATATAGCGTCGTGGAGCTTCGCAGCCAGCGTGAGCACGAGCGGATTCAAAAACGCTTTGTCGTGATTGAACGTTTGCTCTCAGGCACACGACCAGCCCCTGAAGTCGTAGAAGCCCAGGGCCAGACAGACTTAGAGCAATTAGTTTGGACTATCAGCTTTGGCGACTTTGTTAGTTTGTACCTCGCCCTGTTGAATGGTCTCAACCCGTCACCCGTTGAAATGCAGGAAAAACTCAAAAAATCACTCGACGAATAGCTTAGACTGAGTATGATAGGGGTGGTAAGGTGTCGCACTCGCCAAACCAGTTGACGATGCCACCCATATTCAAACTAAGCTGTTAGCTCTGCAGGGAAGGACAACGCAGTGGCAATAAAGCATCCTCTCCAAACCCGGGCGGATATTCGCCGTCTAGGAACTATTTTGGGGGTGTGGGCACATCCTGATGACGAAACGTTCATGTCCGCTGGTATTATGCTGGCGGCGCTGGCGAATGGTCAGCGCGTGGCCTGCGTGACCGCCACCAGGGGTGAAGTTGGTGTTCGCGATCCGGCGCGCTGGCCCGCTGAGCATTTGGCCGAAATTCGGACCGCCGAAATGCGCGCGGCGCTGCAGGTGCTCGGCTTGCGTCAGCATTTCTGGCTCAATTATCACGACGGTCAATGCCAGGCGGTGACCGCCGATGAAGCGGCTACGAAGTTGCAACGGATTATTGAAAGCCTGCGGCCGGACAGCATTTTGACGTTTGGGCCCGATGGTTGGAGTGGACACAGTGACCACCAGGCCGTTTCAGAATGGGTAAGTCGAGCGGTGGAACACATCGACTTTCAAGTGGCGGTCTACCACGTCGTACAGTCGCGCGAACAATATCAGCAATACCTCAAACAGGCTGATGACAAATTTAATCTGTTTTTTGACACTGCCAAACCAGTCTTACGGCAGCAGTCGGCCTGTGACGTATGCTATTGTTTGCCCGAGTCAGCCAAGGCCAAGAAGTTTGAGGCGCTCGCGGCCATGCCTTCTCAAACTACCATCTGGTTTGAAACCTTTGATCACGCTTTTTGGGATAAAGCGTTGGCTTTCGAAACATTTGTTCGTGCTAAATAAAGTAATGAGATCTCTCGGCGGAGGTGTCTCATAATTCTATATAGGTTTGTCTTTGAGTCGAATCAAGTAGCCAGTGTAGGCGCCAGCCAGGTGTCCTAGGAACCACACGCCGAGCACCCAGGCATAATCAACAAGTCGCAACCGCACCACCAGTCGACTGGCGAGTAAGCCGCCAACAATAAAATCGAGTTGATCAAAGGGGAACCAACTGCGACCGGGTCGCACGTGCACCCGGCGTTTAAAGAAACTTTTAATAGCATCGCCCATTAAGGCACCAAACCCGAGTAGCGGTCCGAGCAACCAGAGCTGAGCCGAGCGGTAGTCGACGTACTGACTGACCTGAACGGCCCACCCGCTGTGAGTATACGCATATTTCTGGAGACCAACCCCAAGCGTCGCCAACACCATACCAGCCAGCACGCCGCGAATCGTTTTATGGTTGCCAAAAATACGCTCGCCGCGCCAGCTATGACCCAGATCTAGTGGCGTCGAGAAGTGATTTAGGTAGGCTAATTTGGCGGCAAATACTGGGGCGGCGTTGGCCAGCCCGGCGGGTGCAAAAAACCATAGTGCAAACAGGATATGACTCAAGCTCGTCGCCTCATTTTTTTACGCAAGCGGTGATACTTAGGATAGAGCAACGAGCGCCACCGCGGCCGATCAGTAATAGGTATACCGTTGGCCAGCAAATAGGCTAGGTTGGCCGCCGTGGGCATTTCGGTTACTTGGGTGTAGGTGGTGCCTAAACCGTGCCAACCATGGGCGTCACTACTGGCCACCCCGACGATCTTGTTCAGACGGGCCCACAGTACGGCCTGAGTACTGCGGTTTTGTAAAAAAGCTCGTCCATTGCAGACCTCGATGATGTCAATGTAGTCGATTAGCTCGTCGAGCACCGCCGGGTGGAGGCCCTTGCGGACCGTCTCAAACGGATGGGGAATATAGACCAGGCCACCTTGGGCTTTAATTTGTTGAATGGTATCGAGTGGCGAGAGGTAGGGTGGTACGGCCTGGGTCATAAACAGGCCAATAATCTCGCCCTCGGTTGTCAGAATTTCTTCACCCACAATAACTCGTTCGCCGAGCTGTTGCTGAAGCGCTTGAGCAAAATCGATGCGATTATGATCGGTAATAGCAATGGCATCTAACAGCTGAGCGTCGAGAGCTTTATGGTATTGCTCTGGCTTAAGGCCGCCATCTGGTGAGGCGCTGGAGTGGGTATGAAGATCAACTTTATACATACGCTATTGGCTCAGGTGAGTCGTCGAGCAACGATCACCAGCCGTTCAATAGCAGTATACCAAGCCAGGACCGCCACAATTGCAGTGGCGACGAGCAACTGTCCGCTCAGCAAACCAATAAGGATGGCCAGCATCCGAACTTGGTAGCGCATCAGGCCGCTACGAAAGGTTTGATTCAGCTGAGTACTACCCTGGTGACGCGCCACCAGAACCTCTCCCCAGGCGTTGCTGTAACTTACCAGCAGGGAACTGCCACAGGCTACTACCGCCCAGACCACAGCGTAGCTGTGGTAGGTGGCGACCAGTGCCCACGCGATGCCGGTATAGAGCACAATTTCCTTCATACGGTCGGTCACCGAGTCGAGCAACATGCCGGTGGGGGTGTCGCGCTGCTGCAAGCGGGCCAGCTCGCCATCGACGGCATCGAGAAGGCCGAAAACGAGGAGCAGGGGAGCCGCCCACAAGTAATGACGGGTAGCGATCAAAAGGGCCGTTGGCACGTGCATGAGCAAGCTGACAAGCGTCACGCTATGCGGATTGAGCCGGCCTCGGCTGAGCTTGTTGAGCCAGCGAGCCAGGAGACGCATTGGTGAACGAACCAGTTCCGTCAAGCGGTCAATGAGCCAGTTTGCAAACTGCATCCCCTGATTATACCTAATCGTCCGTCGGCGACGCTGATACAATAGCAATATGGTAGTTGTGGGCCGTCGGGAACAGACACTCGCGACGCTAGCTTTTTCGACACTGATCAGTCTCGTTTTGCTAGCCGGACGGGAACTAGCCACAGGGAGTAACCGCTACTGGTTTCTGTTGTGGAATTTGCTGCTGGCCTGGCTACCGCTCATCTTCGCCGGCAGCTTGCGACACTGGCTACGCCAACATTATTGGTTAACCTGGCAGGGCGTGGCACTCACCTGGCTGTGGCTGATATTCTTGCCGAACAGTTTTTACCTATCGAGCGATTTGGTACACATTCACCAAACTGGCGAGATCAGTCTGCTATATGACACCGTATTGTTTTTGTCATTTATTTGGAATGGGTTGGTGCTAGGATATTTCAGCCTCTTTATTGTCCACGGGCAACTCATTAAACGGCTGCGGCGGCGTACAACACATGGCCTTATTGCTCTGATTTTGCTGCTGTGTAGCTTTGCCATTTACTTGGGGCGTAGCTTACGCTGGAATAGTTGGGACGCTATGGTGAACCCGGCCGGTTTACTGCTTGATGTCTCCGAACGTGTGCTCCACCCGCTCACGCACCCCCAGGCCATGACAACGACCCTCATGTTCTTTGTGCTGCTCGGAGGCTTATACGTCGTCATTTGGCAGTTTATCAAAATCATCGTGCAGAGTGCTCGGCCGCGGCAGAAGGATTCGGTCTAAAAGTTCTCTGATATACTTTTTAAGATATGGAGACTATTAAGCAAGCCCTGAGCCGTGCCGTGCACGATCTGTATGACGTGGAGGTCGAGCCCGAACTCACTCGGCCAGCTGAACAATTTGGTGATTACGCCACCAATGTGGCCCTGCAACTAGCCGGCAAAGTTGGTAAGCCACCTCGCGAGGTGGCCGAAGCACTGGTAGCTAAACTAGCTTCACCGGACATTGCCAGCGCTGAGGTAGCTGGCCCAGGGTTTATTAACATTACGCTTTCCGACCAAGTGTTGATGTCTGAGCTGGTCAAGGTCAGCGAAACTTATGGTCGCAGCGATACCTATAAAGATAAAACTGTCGTGGCCGAGTATTCAGACCCTAATCCCTTTAAGATCTTGCATGCTGGGCACCTATATACTTGTGTGGTTGGTGACGCCTTGGCTAATTTATTTGCGATTGCCGGGGCAACGGTCCACCGCGTGAACTATGGTGGTGATGTGGGTTTGCATGTGGGCAAGACTATGTGGGCAATCTTGCGCCGTCTGGGTGGTGAGCACCCTGATAAACTGGCCGATATTGCAGAGTCGCAGCGAGCTGAGTGGTTGGCTGAAGCGTACGTCGAAGGTTCCAATGCGTACGAAGATGATGAGCAGGCCAAGCAGGCAATCAACGCCCTAAACAAGCAGGTCTATGAACTGCAATCTAAGGATGATCACGAATCATCCCTGGCACAAATTTATTGGACCACCCGCCAGTGGAGCTACGATTACTTTAATAGCTTTTACAACCGTCTAGGTACTAGTTTTGAAAAGTACTACCCCGAAAGCACCGTAACGGCCAAGGGTCTAGCAACGGTCAAAGAACAATTACAAAAGGGTGTTTTTCAGGAATCTGACGGAGCGATCATTTTCCCGGGCGAGGATCACGACCTGCATACACGGGTTTTTATTAATTCACAGGGGCTACCCACCTACGAAGCCAAGGACGTGGGACTGATTCTCACTAAATGGGAAGAGTATCATTTTGACGTGTCACTGATTATTACTGGCAACGAACAGGCCCAGTACATGCGGGTTGTATTAAAAGCGCTTGAACAGTTTGAGCCAGAGCTAGCTAGCCGGACTATTCACCTGACACATGGTATTCTCAAACTAAAGGGCGGTGTCAAAATGAGCTCGCGCAAGGGCAACATTTTGCGTGCCGTTGATGTGCTGGACGCAGCAGCGGAAGCTAATAAGCAACTGACCGGTAAAGAACAATCCGACGTGATATTGGGCGCGGTAAAATACGCCTTTTTAAAGCAAAGTATTGGACCAGATATTATTTATGACCCAGCGGAATCGGTCGCCATCCAAGGTAACTCCGGCCCGTATCTGCAGTACGCCCACGCCCGGGCGCGGAGCATCTTGGCCAAGGCAGTCGAGAGTAAGCCAGGGAGGGTGAATGACCTTCAGCCAGCTGAACGAAGCTTGCTGCGTAAAATTGGCGAGTACCCCGAGGTTATTCAAGCGGCGGTTACCGAACTTATGCCGCACCACGTCTGTACCTATTTGTATGAATTAGCCCAAGTGTTCAACCAGTTTTACGAGAAAAATCGCGTGTTGGGTGATGCGCGCGAGAGCTTACGACTGCAACTGGTGCAAGCCTATGCGCAAGTTCTTAAAAATGGCCTAGAAGTGCTCAATATTTCCGCCCCGGAAAGGTTGTAATGATCAATCAGGTCGCGCTTGAACTTATTGCTCGGGCGGGCGGTGGCGGCTCCAGTGGCGGTGGAGGAGGTGGTGGTGGCATTCTGTTCTTGCCAATCATTCTGATTGCGCTGGCCATTTCGTGGTGGCAACGGCGGAAACGCATCAAGAAAGCTGCTAAGGCATTGGCGGAGGCAGAGGCTAAAGATCCTTCCTGGAATACAGCAGTTAAGCGAGCCCAAGAAGTATTTGAACAGTTTCAAGAGGACTGGAGCAACTTTAATTACACAAGTTTTCCCAGTTATTTAACCCCAGAGTATCTACGTCACATCACTCTCATGCTGCAAGCTTTGCAGCAAATGAATCGCCGCAATCAAGTCACTAATCTAAAACTGACATCGGCTATCCCCATGAGCGTGAGTGACAATCTTGACGATAATCAAGACGCGTTTGACATTGAAATGCGGGCGGTTGCATCTGACATACTGCTTGACAGCGCAACTAATACCCACTTATTCGTTGACAATGCACCGTTTATCGAGCTCTGGCACTTTAAACGAAATCAAGGACAATGGCTACTGGATGGCATTTCACAAAGCGGTACTCAATCGTCAATTGCTGCCGGTTATATTAGTAGTCAAACCAAGCAGGCAGGATCGGTCGATGCTTCTAAGATGAGACAGTTTGCACTCAACAATGGCTTTTTCTATAACGCCGATTTTGGCTGGCTGCTATTGCCACTCAAAGGACTCCTCTTTACGCTTTCCAGTTTTGGCCGCTCAGATATTAATTATCATGTAATTGGCGAATATAGAAATGTCCTGGTGCAGTTTTATCAGTACGTACCACTTGTGCAGGACAAGCGCAAACTTTTAGATTACTTCCGCGCGTTTTATAAACCAGCCTATCGCATTGATGCCTACACGATTGCCCAGGCAACATTGCCGAAAACATATGGTGATATTGTGGTGCGTCGGCGGAGCCGCCTCGGCCTGTTTAGTTTTAAACCGATTGGAATGACGCGGGTGAGCCTAGAGAGTCAGGATTTTAACAAACGGTTTTCGGTGGACGCAACCGATATTGAAAAGGTAACTTCCTTAGAACTATTAAACCCCGCCTATATGGAAAAGCTTTTACAAGTGCCGTTTATCGTTAATATTGAGGTGGTTGATAATACAGTGTACCTCTACAGTACCGATAAAAAAGCCGATATGGATACCATGCTGGCACTTCTGCAGAATGCCTTTGAAGAAATGAAGCTCTAGGCGAATACATGTTAGAAACAGCCCACCATTTGATACGCAGAGTTGCGGTGCAATTAGGATTGAGTGAATCCGACATTGCGGATTTGCTAAAGACGGATGCCGAACACCAATTTGAAATAGAACTGGAGCGGGGTAGCAAGCACCAGGCGTACCGCGTCCAGCACAATAATCGGCTCGGTCCATACAAAGGGGGGATCCGCTTTCATCCGGAGGTCACTCTAGATGAAGTTCGGGCGCTAGCCACGCTGATGTCGCTCAAAACAGCAGCGGTTGGCCTGCCCCTCGGCGGCGGTAAGGGCGGCGTCGCCATTGACCCTCGGGAGCTCAGTGAGGCTGAGCTCGAAGAACTGTCGCGTAAGTACGCGGCACACCTGAGTCCGCACATTGGACCCGACAAAGATGTGCCAGCCCCTGACGTTAACACTGACGCGCGGATCATTGACTGGATGGTCGATGAGTACGAGAAGCAAACCGGCGACACCAACAAAGCCGCCTTTACCGGCAAATCCATAGAGCATGGGGGCAGTTTGGGGCGCGAAGCGGCTACCGGCCGCGGCGGCGTGTTTGTCCTGCACGAATTACTAGAGCTTATGAAGAGCGATCGGTCACTCACTATGGCCATTCAGGGATTTGGTAATGTCGGTTCATTCTTTGGCGAGATAGCCGAGGCCGAACAATCAACTTGGAAGTTGGTGGCTGGTACCGATTCCAGCGGGGGAGTTCTGGCTCAAGACGGTCTGTCGGCCAAGCAACTTGATGAGTATAAAAAACAGGGCCATAAGCTAAACACCTATGTGGCAGTTGGCGAGATAATTAGCAATGATGATTTGGTGGCGGCCAAGGTCGACGTATTGGTGCTGGCGGCGCTCGGTGATGTCATTACTGAGGAAAATATGCATTCGGTGCGCACCAAAATGATACTCGAGTTGGCCAACGGCCCCGTAACTGATGCCGCCTACGAGTACTTAACGAGTAAAGGCGTGGTTATTGTCCCTGATATTCTGGCCAATGCCGGTGGGGTCATTGTGAGCTACTTGGAGTGGCGCCAAAACAAAGCGGATGAGCACTGGACGGAGGAGCGCGTCAACCGCGAGCTCGAAAAGTATCTCGTAAGAGCCACTAAGCAAATTTATGAGTACAGTCAGGATAAGCAAGTATCACTCAAAGAAGCGGCCGTGGCGGTGGCCATCCAGCGGCTGACTGCCAAAACCAGTCAATGACCTTCTAAATCAAAATGGACACCTTAGACAAGCATAATATGCTTTAATAGTACTCAATAAGGGAGAGTCGCATGACTGAGCCAGATAGAGACAAGCACGAGGCTGTTGAGCGTCGGGAAATGATGATTGTGTTGCCACCCATTAAAGTGCCGCGCATGTTTCAGGGCTTTATTGAGTTTGTGCGCGAACAAGGGGTAGTAGGATTGGCCATTGGTCTTGTGCTCGGCACGGCCGCCAAAAGCTTAATTGATTCGCTGGTACAGAACATTTTTAACCCGATTATTGGTTTGTTATATGGCGGCGGCGAATTTGGTACCAAGTATGTCTGCCTGCGGCACAACAGTCTGGGTCAATGTTCAAACAAATTGGGTTATGGTGGCTTTGTGAACGAGCTGATTAGCTTTGTGATTGTCGCCGCTGTGGTCTACTTTATTGTGCACCGCCTCAAGCTTGACCGCATCGACAAGAAAAAAGTTGACGCAAAATAATTTTGCGCAGCTTGAGTCGCTCAGCTAATGCGCGACGACGGGTAGCGACCATAGTCATAACGTATGGATCGCGATTTTCGCGAACCAGCAGACCGGCAACCTCTTCGGCATAAGCCGCTGAGGCAGACAACACATCTTGAATTGGCTCTTCCGCAAAACTCACTTCAAGCTGCTGCTCCATCAGCAACATTTTGAACC
>CAYTTW010000024.1:0-12181 GCA_964441005.1 uncultured Candidatus Saccharibacteria bacterium
TCCAATAAAGACAACATTATTACGGCACCCGTTCCAGGCAAGCAGGTGGTGTTAACTATCAATGTTTCAATGCAGCGCCAGCTCGAAGATATCTTAAAAGCCGGTCTCGATAAAGCTAAATCGACCTCGGGCAGTGCCCTGGTAATCGACCCCAACAGTGGTGCCGTGCTGGCCATGGCCAATTATCCGACCTACAATCCAGCTGAGTTTTATAAAGTCGACGACGCCAATGTTTTCAATAACGCGGCGGTTAGTTCGCCGCTGGAAATTGGTTCAACCATGAAACCATTGACGGCAGCGGCCGCGCTCGACCTCGGGGTGGTGAATAAGGACACGACCTACTATGACCCCAGTCATTTTAGCGTCGACAACGCTTCGATTACCAATATCGAGGAGGATGGCGGAGCGGGCACGCGAAGTATTGCCGATATTTTGCAATTATCTCTCAACACCGGTGCAACGTGGTTACTCATGCAAATGGGTGGCGGACAAATTAATCAAAAAGCGCGCACCGCTTGGCATGACTACATGGCGAACCATTATCAGTTTGGCAAGCTGACAGGTATTGAGCAGGGTTATGAATCAGGGGGGACGGTTCCTGACCCAAACAAGGGCTATGGCCTAAATATCCAATATGCGAACACCGCCTTTGGGCAGGGCATGACGGCTACCCCCTTGCAATTGGGCGCCGCGCTGTCGAGTGTCATAAACGGCGGCACCTATTATCAGCCCCACCTGGTTGATGGGTTTATGGGTACTGACGGTAAGTTTCAACCTAAAAAACCGAACATCGTGCGCCAAGGGGTGGTCAAGTCCGACGTATCCAATACTATTACCCAGTTTATGGGATATGTCGTCAGCAAAAACTATCTTACCTACGGCATGAGTAAGCCTAAGGACGGCTATATTATTGGTGGCAAAACTGGCACCGCCCAGATTGCCAAGCCAACGGGAGGTTATTATGATGATCGCTTCAACGGGACGTTTATGGGTTTTGTTGGTGGCGCCAAACCGCAATACGTGATTGTGGTGCGGGTCAATGAGCCGCATATTGGCGGTTACGCTGGGTCTAAAGCGGCCGCTCCGATTTTTGGGGGCTTAAGCGATATGCTCATTAACAATTTTGGGGTGCTGCCCAAGAGCTGATAGCTGTATAATAGGAAGCAACTTTATGTCAGACATTGTTGAAATTACAGTTCGAACCAACACCGTGGTACGGATCTTTGGTTTAACGTTTTTTAGTTTTGTGTTAAGCATGTTGATTACGCCGCTCTACACAACCTTAGCCTACCGTCACCAGTGGTGGAAAAAACCTCGCGAGCAAGCCATAACTGGTGAGACGGCAACGGTATTTCAAAGCCTGCACGCCGAGAAGCATAAACGGCTGATTCCAACCATGGCTGGCATGATTTTTGTACTGGCAATCTCGATAGTGACTATTGCAGCCAATTTGAATCGCACCGAAACCTGGTTACCGCTTGCGGCCCTGGCCGGTGCGGCGGGGATTGGTCTATTGGATGACGTCGTTAATATTACTGGTCAGGGTAGGGGAGTAGCCGGTTTACCCTCCAGACTGAAATTCTTGCTCACCACTATTATTGCGCTGATTGGCGGCTTTTACTTTTACTTCAAGCTCGATGTGGTGAGCATATACGTACCGTGGTACGGTAATTTACACATTGGCTGGCTGATTATTCCATTATTTGTGCTCGTCTTAGTCTCGACAGCTAACGCGGTTAATATGACCGATGGGCTCGATGGCCTGGCCGGTGGCCTGGCGGCGATCGCCTTTGGCGTGTACACCGTGATTGCCTTTTTGGAACATCGCTTTGGGGTGGCCGGTTTCTGCATGACGATTGTCGGGGCGCTGCTGTCCTATACCTGGTTTAACATCTTTCCGGCGCGCTTTTTTATGGGCGACGTGGGGTCCTTTGCGCTTGGCACGGCCCTCGGCGTAGTGGCGATGCTGACGAATACTATGGTGTTATTGCCCGTCATTGGGCTCGTTTTTGTGGCCGAAGCCGGCTCCACGCTCCTGCAAATTCTGTCAAAAAAACTGCGAAATGGCCGCAAAATCTTTAAGGTGGCACCCATCCATCACCATTTTGAAGCGAGTGGCTGGCCCGAAACGAAAGTCACGATGCGTTTTTGGGTGCTCGGACAGGTGGTTGGGGTGCTGGGCCTCATCCTGTTCTTGCTCGGAGGGCAGTTGAAGTAATGCGCGGACGAGCTCGTCGATCGGTGGTCCAAGGCATTACCCGCCGCCGTCATCGACCAGATTACTGGTTGCTACTGCTCAGTATAATCCTGTTAACGGTGGGGCTGGTGGTAATTTACGCCATTAGTCCTGGTCTGAGTGTCCAAAAAAACGTTGGAGAAGGGTATTACGTTGGCAAGCAACTGCTGGGCATTGGTCTTGGCGGCGTGGTATTTGTACTCTGCTCCCAAATTCCGCTCAGCCTGTGGCGACGCTGGCAGTGGGTGCTGGTCGGCCTAGCCGGACTCGGTTCGCTGATTGCCCTTATCACTCCCTTAGACACGGTCTACAAAGCTCACCGTTGGATTCGCTTTGGAGGTTTATCCTTTCAAGCGGCCGAGCTCATTAAGTTTGCCTTGCTGATCTGGGTGGCCGGTCTACTGGCTGAGGCCATTCGCTCACAGACGCTCAGCGACTGGCGCCGGACGCTCAGGCCGTTACTCATTGCACTGTTGATTATAGGTGTGGTCGTTGCCAAGCTGCAAAGTGACCTCGGCTCCACTGGGGTGATGGTGGCGATGATGGCCGTCATGGCTTATATTGCCGGTCTGCCACTACGCCGGGTGGTTCTCATTGGTGGCATTATTGCTATAGGTACCATCTTAGCTATCTCCACCAGTAGCTACCGCCGCGACCGCCTCCTGACCTTTTTGCACCCCACCAAGGACTGTTTAAACACTGGCTACCAGGCCTGCCAAGCACTCGATGCGACCGGTTCTGGAGGGTTGCTGGGGATCGGTTTGGGGCGGAGTGTATTTGCTCACGGTTATTTACCAGAGACAGCTAATGACTCCATTTTTGCCATTTTAGCCGAGGTTTTTGGCTTTGTGGGAGTCAGTGTCTTACTAGGACTGTTTGTGGCCTTTTTTGGACGCCTTAAGCGTATTGTCGAGCGCGCACCCGATGATTTCAGCCGTATAGTGGCGGCCGGGATCCTGGCCTGGCTCAGCACTCAAACAATTATAAATATTGGCGCCATGATCGGCTTGCTACCGCTTAAGGGCATTACGCTGCCCTTTATTAGCTATGGCGGTACGAGTTTATTGTTTGTATTGGGCGCTGTGGGCCTGGCGTTTCAGATTTCGCGCTACACCACGTACGTTTCATCAAGCAGCTATGATGCAGAAGGGAAGCGCCATGACAATAGTTCTGTGCGGCGGGGGTTCCGGGGGGCATATCACCCCGCTCCTGGCAGTCGCCTCCGAGCTTAAGCGGCAGCGTCCTGACGTTAAGCTTGTCTATATCGGACAACGGCGCGAACCAATTGTCGGGCAGCTGCAAGCCAGCCCATACGTCGATGAGGTGAAATTAATCTGGGCAGGGAAGTGGCGTCGCTATCACGGCGAGGGCTGGCGACAGCTCTTTGATATCAAAACCATGGCGCTCAATCTGCGTGATATGGTCCGAGTACTGTTGGGTCTCTGGCAATCGTACTGGTTGCTGGCTCGGCTCAAACCAGATGCCATCTTTATTAAGGGTGGCTACGTATGTGTACCGGTTGGCCTGGCGGCCGCGCTCCACCATATTCCGTATCTGACACACGACTCCGATCCAGTGCCGGGGTTAACCAATCGCTTACTAGCGCGCTGGGCCACCCGTCACGCCGTTGGCCTGCCCAAAGAGCTCTATCCATATCCGGCCGCCACCACTGACTACGTTGGCGTGCCCGTGGCGGTTGAGTATAAACCAGTGACCAAAGAGCAGAAAACAGCCTTTCGCCGGGCCCTCGACGTGCCCAGCGAGGCGCAGATTGTGTTTGTGACCGGTGGTGGTCTTGGGGCGCGAGCGCTGAATGAGGCTGTGGCGAGCATTACTCCAGACTTGCTGCAGCGCTATCCCAAACTGATCTTGCTCCACGGGGTCGGGGAGAAGCACGAAGCGGCCATGCGCCTCCATTATGATCAACTGCTGAAGGAGCAAACATCGCGGGTGCGGGTACTCGGCTTTATTAGTGACCAATACCGCTATAGCGGGGCCGCTGACGTGATTATTAGTCGAGCCGGAGCAACTAGTCTGGCCGAATTTGCGGCGCAACAAAAAGCCTGTGTTATTGTGCCCAACCCGGTACTGACCGGTGGTCATCAGCTCAAGAATGTCAAACCATTGGTGGCGGCCAACGCGGTGATAGTTATCAACGAAGCCGATCTGGTCCGTTCGCAGCAAACGCTCCTGCCAGCAATTGAAGAACTGCTCGATTCGGCCACAAAACGCCTGACACTGTCGCGAGCGCTCGCTGGCTTTGCTCGACCCGAGGCTGCCCAAGATTTAGCCACACTTATTTTGAACTTACCAATCGTGAGGGAGGCGTAAAGTGCGGTTTCGTCGCCGCCCAGCGGCTCGTCAGCCAGCCGAGAGTCCCCGGCACCAAGTCTATTCTTACTATGGTAATTTAGCGCCCTCAAAAGGGGTAACCACTGGACGAGGCAGTGAGTCCAAGCCCCATAAAAGCTGGCCGCTGTGGCCTGGCCTGCTCGCGGCGCTGGTGATTGTATGCGGTGTGGGGTACCTGTTATATCTCAGTCCGACGCCCAAAGTTGTGATTATTGGACCCCAGAATCAACCGCTTTTGCGCCAGCCGGCTGACTATCAAAAAATTGCCACGCAATTACTCCACAAATCGTTGTCTAACCGCACCAAGGTAACTATCAACACTCCACAGCTAGAACAAAGTCTCCGGCATGACTTTCCGGAGCTCGATATGTTACATATTAGTTTGCCAATTACCGGCTCTCGGCCCGTCATCACCATCCATCCGTCTAGTCCTGCCCTTGTTTTTACGAGTAATCTCACCACGGTTGGCCTTGACGTCAACGGCAAGGTTTTGGTGAATGCCTCGAGACTGTCGCAGTCTATGAAGGACTCTATCCCGTCGGTGACTGATCAGAGTGGTATCCCACTGAGCCTTGATAAGCCAGTATTATCACACGAGAGTATTGCGTTTATTCGGTCGATTTATGATCAGTTACACAGTAAGCAAATTGGTATTCAGTCGATGGTGCTGCCATCGACGGCCAATCAACTCCAAGTCCACCTTGCGGACCGCCCCTACTATGTTAAATTCAATTTCCTCACTGATGCCCGGCAGCAGGTAGGGAGTTTTCTGGCAGTTAAGCAAAAACTGGAAACCGATAGAGTCACCCCCAAAGAATACATAGACGTGCGGGTTGAAGAGCGTGCCTACTATAAGTAAGTCAATCGTCAGAGTAGGGGATGGGGCGGGCGGCTTGCTCCTTGTCATCCTCAGTTGACTCTCACCTCACGATAACGACCAGCTACCGCCTTAGCTCTTGGGGAGCACAAACTGGCCACTGTACAGAGTTTGCTCTCCCACTCTCCCCTAATAGTTCGTAAAATGTTCAGTATAATAATACTGTCCGCGTGGGGCAAAAAATATATACCAACATACATAAAGTAGGGAAAGTCAAATTTATTGATATTGTTAGTGAGGCAGGGGAAAAATATAAAAAACTATGAAAATAGGAAAATGCAAATAATGCAAATAGCGACGTTGTGGAAAAGTCGTGAAAAGTATTTTAAGAGTTACATGACTCAAAAGCGAGTAATATCAGTTCGAAACAGTTTGCTAGCGCCATAGGCTGCGCAGAATGCGCACCTATAAAGCGCCTTTGAGGTTGGTATGCGAGTAGTAGTCCCCTATAGCAGGGGTATAACTAGTCATTCTCAAGGAGCATATTAAAGTCGTAAAATATACATTGTGCGACACAAGATCTATGAGCCAGTGGCTGCACTGCTCGCCGGTTTCGCGCACCGTCTTTCGGCTATCATTTACTATTGTGGCTCAAATTTTTAGTTACTCCCTGCTTGGTGGGGCTATTACCTGAATTATGCTTATACGTAGGTTTACTATTTACCCGGCGGCCTGTTCACTATTGTTCGTAAAATGTACAGTTATTTTTTATGATAATTTTTTGGCGTGTATATGTCCCAGCCTGAGAGTCTGGGCCAGTACAATGGAGGCTCGCGTCCAACGACGGCCGTGACCTGCTGGACTAGCTGATCGGAGAAGGTCAGGCTTACCTACCCGGCCTATCTAATTTAATTTGTTGGGCTGATTTGCAGCGCTCGAGGCTACCTTATGGGTGGCAAATATATATTTCAGTACCCGGAACGTACCCACAAGGCCAAATAAGGCAAAGAAAAAGAGATTTTTTTCTTCAATCTTTAGAACACGTGTATTTAATATATTCAGACGAATGAATTCAGTTTTACTGACGGACACAGTGCGCTCGAGGGCCACTGCATCATAAGCTTTACCTAGATGAATAGCCACCATTGCAAAAAAACTTAGAGCAAGCCCAATAATAATAAGTACGAGGAAAAACCAGCGGCCTTTTATTGGTAATCCACCAGCTCCCTTTTCATAAAGCCACAGTGCAGCAAAACAAAATACAAGGGCACTAATTGAGGCGATAACTCCAGCGGCGTCGAGTGCTAAGGTCATTAAAATAGCCAGTGCAATGGCTGGGATGGCAAGCGTGATGCCGTTGAGGACATTTTCCTGAGGATTGACTGTAGTGCTAAGGCGGAACATGCGCATGATAGTTTTTCCCTAGCTATTCTAACACTTATTCGGCCAAGGAGTAGGTGGCTTTGGCGACGCGCTTAAACTGGGCCTTGCCCTGTAGGTTCAATAAAATAGTCGTTTCTTTAACGTGCCGGCTCTTGAGTACTCGTTTGACAATCTCATCACGGTGCAGTGGTCCACCTTCCTTGCGCAGGACCTCTGAGATAACATCGGCGACTGTGCCCTTCTCGTATCCCCACTCTTTTAGGGCGTAGATACCCCGTCCAATAAGCACAAAGCGCTTGTCTTTGATAAGTTCGTTATGGATGGCTTGGGTGGTTACATCCTTGCGTTTAAAGGTAGAGTCTTTAATAGCGGCGGCGATATCGTTAAAGTGTAGTGGTTTGCCGTTCTCGTGCAGAATAACATAGATTTTGTCACGGATATTTTTGGGATTCACCATTGGCCACTTAACGAGGCCCCAACGGTTATTAAGGGTTGCCAGGTGCTTGGAAATGCCGGCCAGCGCCTCGGTGTGTTTAACATCTTTGCTGTTTAGGAGAGCGGCTACTTTATCAATACTAACTGGCTCACCCTGCTTTTTAATGGCTTCAATAATCTTGCCAACTTGCTCGCGGATAGCCTTTTCACTGTGGGCGCTAGCCAGGCCTACGGCGTGATAGAAATTATCGTTATCATCAATGACCACCAGCTGTGGGCACAACTGGGCCAGAAACGAGACGCGTGATTGATCAACCTTGGCATTTTCAGTCGTTAAGCGAGCGCTTAAATCACTAACGCGGCCTACCTTCCCCATCATTTCCAGTTCGCGCACAAACGCGGCCTGGACTTCATTAATATGGGGTAAATCGCGCTCTGCGGCGGCTTTGAGCCGCGCGACTACCGCCTTTTCCAGCTGACGGACGCGCTCACGCGTAATACCTAGCAATTCCCCAATCTGTTCCAGCGTTTCCTTGCGATCAAACAAACCAAATCGACGAGCGACGATTTCCCGTTCACGTTCGCGCTCAATAGTAGCCAAAATGTCGTTCACCATCTTTTCGATGTCGAGTTGATTGGTTGGTGCGTCAGTCATGCTTTTCCTGTATCTGTTACCTATCTTAACGTAACGCCAGCCGCACCACCCCTGTTAGGCTGGCCCCAACATTACGCTTATTATAAAACGATAGTTTTTAAAAGTCAAGGATATTGGTTCCTAAAACTATTTTAGCACGAACTGGACGCTTAAGCGCAATGATTGCCAGACAATATTACAGCGAAATGTTCTTGCACAGAGGACAAATTGTGGAAAAAAGATCAGCCATTGCTCTGATACCTAGTGCTTGCGGCATGAAACGTGCTTGACTGGGACTCAGCTGAATGAAGTGTTACAATCCTTATAACGTAAGGGGTTACAGATTATGCCGCGCCGGAAACAGCCCACACCTGCATCCACAAGTAAGCTGCAGATGAAGACGCCAACCACGCCAGTTATATTACAAGGTGAGCAGACACCATCAAGGTGGCTCAAGAGAGCAGTTGTATTGACCGGGCTACTGCAGGTAGTGGGAGCGGCCTTGTACATTACTCTGGGGATGATCCCGGCTGTTAGCAAGAGCTATCACCAATGGCAAAAAACTATCGCTCAAGATGCCATGGTGCATAACGCCGCCTTTGTGCGCTACAACGAAAATGACGTTTTTGAACTCGATGACAAGGGCAAGCCCAAAGAAATTATGACTGACCAGGGGTGGAGCGAACGAGTGCGTAAAAAAAGCTTTTCAGTTGACGTGGAGTACCACGGTACAGTTAGGCCACTAACCCTCAGCGATAAGACAATTGAGATCGGCAAAACGGTTAACAATGAACTGTATGCCTTAAGTTGTGAGCCAATCAAGGAAGATCAGCCAGGCGCCGACAATCCCAAATATACGGTCACTTTTTATAGTAAAGACGCTCAACAAATACGCAGTGATAGCTGGCACGAATACGATAGCCAGCGACCCGTCGATCTTCCGGGGTGCTACTATTACCCCAGTTTCTTAGTGAATGGAACGCCTCGTGATTTTAGCCCTCGGGCCTTTGCTAAGGAAACGGTTGATAAACTTAACTATAAGATCACCTATTCCAAGCAAGATATTGCCCAGGAAACGACTGAGGTGGTTGATCTACCCTTGGGTCCCAGCCCCGACGGCAAGCAATTTCTGTACGACCAGGTCAGCGCTAAGTATGAGCAGGAGAGCTGCGGGGGGACGGTAGAATTACCCTATAAAATTCCTGATTTCAACGGCTCAATTAACGATCTGCACAAGTTTGATCTGACGACGAAAACTGATATTAACCTTGGCTCTGAGAAGTCTATGAATGAGGCGGTGGGCCGAGAGATCGTCCTCGATAAACTAGGTAACTTCTCCGCTGATAGTGGTCGTTATTACCTATCCGAGGGTGGTCGCGGTGGCTGCCGCGGCGCGAACAATGTGCCAATTCGTATTGGCTACATTGATTTACATACTAACAAGGTAGAAACCATTAGCTCGCCACCCGGCAAGATATATAGCAGTTACTGTTTTATGGACCGCGGACGCTATATTTTAGAAGCGAGTGCCTTTTCGGAAGACAATGCCAAAACCCCCCCACCCCTTGCCCCAACCGTCCTCAATACTCAGGATAGTTCAACGTATCAATTGCCGGATTTAACAGCCGAATTTGGTTGCGATTGGTTTAGCAACAAAAATTCTGATGAGGCCATATCGCTGGTGGAAGTCCCAAGCAGCGATGGCAACCTCCATGTGGAGGGCGATAACACCGTTGCTTATCAAAAACTAATGATTTTTAATCCGGCACAACGGACCGTAAAGAACGTACCATTCGACCAGGTAATTTCCGATAATGGTGGCTACGCGAATCAAGTCGGGCTTCTGAGCGACCACAAGACCGGCTATATAATCAGAGGCAGTGATCAAGCAGCTCTATCGACTATCCTCTTTAATATTGACAGTGGCCTAACAACCGAAGTTCCTTACGCTCGGCTCGTACTCTAATAGCTATTGTTTAGCGCCTGCGGCGGGTGAAGCGTTTTTTGGCCGGGGCTTCGGCGAGGATTTTCTTGGCAGCAGCCTCGGTCAGGCCTTTGGGCTCTGTTCCTTCAGGGATCTTGGCGTTCTTTTTGCCATCTGTTATATAGGGACCATAGGGACCATTGACAATCTTAAGGCCACTCTTGAACTCGGCAATATATTTGTTGGCGTCTTTTTCTAATTTGGCCTGGTAAAGTTCACGGGCTTCGCTCTCAGAAATGGTCAGTGGATCCACGGGTTTTATCGATACAAAGGTCTTGCCGACCTGGATATACGGCCCAAAGCGGCCAATGTTGGCGGTAATTTCCTGGGCATCCTCAGTCAGGCCCACCACTCGGGGGAGCTTGAACATTTCCATGGCTTGCTCAAAGGTGACTGTTTCCAGGTCAGTTCCCTCTGGCAACGGGGCAAATTTAGGTTTCTCTTCATCCTCGGTCTCGCCCATTTGCAGCATGGCACCGTAGCGGCCATATCGAGCAATGACCGGCTTGCCGGATTTAGGATCATTGCCAAGCGTGCGAGATTGGGACGTCTCTTCCCGGCTAGCCACCTCTGACTTCTCAACCAAGGGGTGGAACCCCTGATAAAACTCCTTGATCATTGCCGGCCAGGTCCGCTTACCTTCCTCTATTTCGTCAAAGTCGCCCTCTACCTTGGCGGTAAAGTCATAATCAACAATATCAGCAAAATATTTGACCAAAAAATCAGTGGTCATCAGCGCAATATCGGTGGGAATCAGTTTGTTTTTATCCGCACCGGTAATCTCGGTCCGCTGCTCTTCCCTGATGGACCCCTGTTCTAAAATTAAGCTTTGGATTTCCCGTTCGGTACCTTCCAGGTCAGATTTAACCACGTAGCCGCGGGTCTGGATGGTCGAAATAGTTGGCGCGTAAGTACTGGGCCGACCAATACCCAGCTCTTCCAGCTTTTTAACCAGTGCGGCTTCAGAATAGCGAGCCGGTGGACGACTAAAGGTCTCCGTCGCGGTCATACTAGCAAGGTCTAACTGCTGTCCCTGTTTGACCACTGGCAAAATAACGTCATCTTTACCGCCGCCATAAACCTTTAAAAAGCCATCAAACTTGAGAATTTCACCCTTCGCCAGAAAGATCTCGGAACGTTTGCTCAAGTTGATGGTTACTTCGGTTCGATCAATTTCGGCGGCGGCCATTTGGCTGGCTAAAGCGCGTTGCCAAATCAGTTGATACAGGCGCTGTTGTTGACCATCATTACCAGCTTTTAGTCGTTTAAAACTAGTTGGCCGAATAGCTTCATGAGCTTCTTGGGCGCCAGCGGTTTTGGTCTTATATTGCCGTGTTTTGGCGTACTGCTTGCCAAATTCGTCTACGATGTAATCGGCGGCGGCCTTGATGGCGAATGTAGAGAGGTTGGTGCTATCGGTACGCATGTACGTAATATGCCCACTTTCGTAGAGGCGCTGAGCCAGCGTCATGGTTTGCTTCACGCTATAACCCAGACGCCTGGCGGCTTCTTGCTGGAGGCTGCTAGTGGTAAATGGCGCACCAGGACTACGCGTACCGGGTTTGGTTTGAATGTCGGTAATGGTGAAGGTCTCTGTAGCGCAAGCCTCCAAAAACTGGCGCGCGCTTTGGCTGTCGGCTAGTTTGGCCGTTAGCTCAGCTGGCAGTTCGTCCTGGTTGGCCAAAAACACGGCCGTGACCTTAAAGCTGCTTTGGGTCTCAAAGTCTTTGATTTCGCGTTCGCGCTCGACAATCAGTCGTACGGCCACGGACTGTACCCGACCGGCGCTGAGCCCGGTGCGCACCTTTTTCCAGAGTACTGGCGAGAGCTCATATCCCACAAGGCGGTCTAAAATGCGCCGCGCTTGCTGGGCATCGACTAGGTTAATATCGACGGTTCGGGGTTTTTGAATGGCCGCTTCAATGGCTGATTTCGTAATTTCGTGGAAGACAATCCGCTTGGTTTTTTTAGGATCGAGCTTGAGGGCCTCACAGATGTGCCAGGCAATGGCTTCGCCTTCACGGTCCTCATCACTCGCCAGCCAAATTGACGATGCCTGCTTGGCCGCCGTTTTGAGCTCCGCCACAGTCTTGCGTTTATCAGGGGTAATTTCATACGTTGGCTTAAAGTTGTGCTCAATATCAATGTTGAGGCCTTTCTTAGGCAAATCTCGAATATGGCCAAAACTACTCTTGACCTGATAGTCCTTCCCCAAATACTTCTCGATCGTTTTGGCTTTCGCCGGAGACTCCACAATAACCAGATTTTTCGCCATGTACGCCTAGTATACCGTATGCTTATCTTTAATGAGCAAGATCGGAAGCGCGGCGTGGAGGGCAA
>CAYTTW010000025.1:0-11338 GCA_964441005.1 uncultured Candidatus Saccharibacteria bacterium
CACGACACCCTGCTTAAAAGGCAGGTGCTCTAACCAGCTGAGCTATGGGCCCGCAACAGCTGAACTTTATCAAATTACCTCTGTTATAGCAAGTATTAGCAAGGTATTCTGAGCCCTCCAAGTTCGGCTGATATAATACATGCATGAAGAAACGAGTTGGAGTACTTGGTTCTGGTGGTGTCGGTCAAGCCCTGGCGAAGGGATTCAAGGCCATTGGGCACCAAGTAGCTATCGGTAGTCGTAAAGGCAAGTCGATTGACGATTGGGATGATGAGATAGGTACTTTCCAAGACGTCGCCGCCAAGGCGGAGCTGATTGTGCTAGCTGTAAAAGGTATAGCGGCCGAAGAGCTAGTGAGCTCACTTAAAAGTGAACTGGCTGGCAAGACGGTGATTGATACGACCAATCCGATTGGGGAGCAAGCTCCAGAAGATGGTGTCTTACAATACTTCACTTCACCGAATGACTCGCTGATGGAGCGCCTGCAACTGGCGGCACCTGACGCCCATTTTGTGAAGTGCTTTAGTAGCGTGAACTACAGCATGATGTATAAACCAGATTATGCCGGCATTAAACCGACCATGTTCATTTGCGGCAATGATGAATCAGCTAAGCAAGAAGTGAGCGAGATCCTGCAGTCATTTGACTGGGAAGCGTATGATATGGGCAGTGCCAAGGCGGCCCGGGCTATTGAGCCCCTGGCCATGCTCTACTGTATTCCCGGCATCTTGCACAGCCATTGGTCCCACGCCTTCAAGCTCCTAGATATATAACTGCAAGCTAAACGAGTTGTAGTGGCGGCTTCTTAAGCCCTCCATTAAATAGTCAAATACCATTGTTGCGCGGTGGTATTTGGATTATGATTTTATTATGCTTAAAACCGCTGGTGAAGTTGTCACCAGCCGCGAAATAACTCCGTATAAATGGGTGTTTGGCCCAGATGAGCAATGGGTTTACGGCGGCAGTTATGGCACGCAGTTTGTGCATCATCCCGATAAACTGATAACCTATCACATTGGTACAAGCTCAGAAGGTGTTCTTGTAGCGGATAGCCGCGTGAAGGAATACGCTCGCCCCCACCAGTTTCTTGGCAATGTGGCGATTGATGAATTGCCGACTGAGGTTTTACGCGAATCATTGCGCGCCTCACTGGACACTCGGCTCGTTTTTGAACCACGGCAACGACTTATCCGCGCCCTCACCGCTGAGATTCCAGGGCTCTGTGAGGTCGAGCTTTGCCTGCCCCGGCCAATTGAGCCAGCCCTCCTGCCAGAAGGACTTGAGCCGCCGGCTTGCGTAGGATTTATCATTGAATCAGTAAAACACAATCTCCCCCAGTTGCGTTCACGGCTTGGTTTTAACGAATAAAAACAAAAAGCTCCCGCGCGCAGGGAACTTTTTGGCTTAATTAGTTATTGTTGTTTAGGTTATTCACAGTAATCCTTCCTAAGCCAGCTGTAAGGCGGGGCTTGATTTAGTTTGCTGTCCCTTTTTTAGGGCATCAATTAAGCGAGTGAGACCGATGCCGCCACCGACACGGGGAAAGAATTCGAGGCGTAAGAATTCATTGAGCTCTTTTTCGACTCGGTCTTGGCCGAAGAGATCGAAGAGCTTCTGGGCATACTGGCCACCGCTGATGGTGTAAAATTTGTCCATCATCTGATGCACATTGGTACTACGTTCGGCACTACCGATGGTTTCATTGCCCGTAATAATGACATCTATTTTGTGGGCGTACTTTTCGCCTTTTTGTTTCATATTCCAAAAGGGTGAGGTATAGGCTGGAAAGTTGCGGCAAAAGACCACCGGACCAAAATCCTCAACCATTTGGTTTTCGTGCTTGTAAGTTAGCTCACGCGTTTGATAGTGACGTTTGAGATCATCGTATTGTTTGTAGTGAAAGTCCTGGCGGTCACCAAACCCGAGGTATTCGAGGAGCTCAGTCTCAAACTGCTGTAGATCCTCAATACTGCCAGGTAGTTCAAACTCGAACATCGGAAAGATGAGTTTGTGCCGGCCGGGTACCGGGTGTGGTTCGTTGCGATAACTGGTGCTCACACAAAAAACCCCGGGCAACCCGGGGTTGGTGAGGAGCTCGTACTCGAGCCACATTTGTCCCGTTTGCGGCAGCGGCCAGACTTGCCCCGCATACGTGTACGTAGCGACGGTATCCGGATCCTCGCAAGCCGCCAGAATACTCAGACGATCCTGAGTACTGACCTCGCAAAAGCCTTTTTGCAGGCAAAAGTGACGTAGTTTATTGACCACATCACTAAAGGCCATGGAATCATCCACGCCGCGATAGTTGTTTGTCATACTTCTCTCCTTTTAATTTATTTGGGGCATAAAAAAACAGCCCCGAAGGGCTGTAATTTAGAAAAGAGGTCCCCAGCTTTTTCATGCTGAGAACCTCTTTTGCTTATGCATCGTGATCAAACTTAGCATAACCAAAATGCAAATGCAAGCCGATTTTTAGACTTTGGTTTTTTTCTCTGATAGCGTACGATGTCTGTGGCAATTAATGGGAGAAGCCTTATGGCTAAAGCCGCGCGGGCCATAATTATTGAAGGCGATAAAATGCTCGTCATGCACCGCAACAAATACGGGAGCCAATACTTCACGTTGGTCGGCGGGCGTGTTAAAGACAGCGAGACCATTGAGCAGGGTCTGGTGCGCGAAATCAAAGAAGAAACCGGCCTGGATATTACCAAAGCGCAACTGGTTTACTACGAAGAACACCCCGAGCCTTACAACGAGCAGTATATTTATCTCTGTGAAGTCGCTCCACACGGCGACATTGCCATTCAAGACGCTTCCGAGGAGGCATCACTGAACCGGCTTGACCTTAATATTCATAAACCTCTATGGGTGCAGACCAGCGCCTTTGGCCACCTGGCCTTTCGCTCGCCTCAGCTATACGAAGCCATTTTAAAAGCCCTCAAAAAAGGCTTTCCGCGTACTCCTGTAAAACTCTAAGCTATCTAGTAAACGCCAATTGGAGCTTCGCAAAAGTTAGGCCGATCGGGCACAAGAGAGTTGTGTGCTTTTTGGACTAACGAGTCCAAAACGTGTGAACTCACGGCAATCAATTTATCTGTGCCGGCGTCATTGACGCCAATAACCTCACCTTTGGCGTTAATAATTGGACCACCAGAACTACCCTTACCCAAACTGGCCGTCAGCGAAATGGTATTAGCGGCTCCTAACTTAGAATTCGTGGCTTTATAAACTTGATCGGTTACTGTGGTCGCTTGCATTTTTAGATCCCCTGCAGACGGATAGCCTAGAGTAATAGCCGATGTGCCGGGTGCCGCCCGACCGTCAAACATAGGCAGTGGCGGATCGTCAATAAAGCGCGAATACAGAACGGCTATATCAAGATCGGGATCTATCACCATCGGGGTTGCAGGGTAAACTCCATTATGATCGCTAATATAGATAGTTCCGCCACCGGCAATCACGTGCACATTGGTAATCACCAGATGGGGCTGAGCCACAAAGCCAGAGCCAAAACCTAAGCCCGCACATCCATGGCTTGATACTTTCACGACAGACGGAGCCACCGAGTCTATGACTGATTGCAGCTGTCCAGCATTCGTGATGTTGTTATAGGTGAGTGGTGCCGGATCATAGGCGAGCTGGAGGTCATGAAATTGGTTTGGAGCAATATGCTGCGTTAGCGTTTGCAGCGGACTGGACGGCACAATTTTGTTCATGACCGTAAAAATAGTTGAACCTTGGGCCAAAAACTGTAAGCTCAAAATAGGTATAAAAATAAGTGTTTGGGCCAAGAAGATACATAACACCAAAATGGTTAGTACTTTGGTTGGTACGGCCAGCATATGATCGGGTGTGTAGAAGCGTGAAAGCAGTAGTCTGAGACGTAGCTTGTTGCCAACAATGACGCCAATAGCACCACCCAGCAACGCTCCAGTGAAGATAATACCGAGTGCCCCTATGCCTTTAGCTAGATTAGAGCTAAGCGATGATGTAAGTACAGGGGTCAGTATTAGTCCACCACCAAAACCAATAAAAAAACCAAGGCTGGCACACCCATAGAAAGTAGCGCTAACGCGTGTATGTGCCGCCAGCAGTACAATACTCGAAATAATTAAGACAAAATCAATAACATTCATGGATTGGTTAGCTAGTTAAATAATACACAGCCTTCATATTCCCTAATGGTGTTTTCGATGACCGCGGCCACGTGTTTCGTGATGCGGTCTGTGGTGAGTCAGCCACAATACCAATAGGCTAATAAAGGCCCCTGTACCGACTATCACATCTTGATACTGCTGCAAAAATTGCCAGGTTGGCGTATGGGTCAGTTGATTACTAATACCGCCGGACAGAATGGGCACAGTGACGAGTACCCCCACTAACCCCACGGCTATGGCAGGCAAGAGATTGTACAGCAGTTTTGATACGGGCATAGAGTGCCGCAAAAACACGGTCGTTAAAATGGCTGGAGCTAGCAAAATAGCGAGCTGGAGCCACGTAGCCGTAATGGTAGCATTGTGAGTAAAAACAGTGACGGCTACATTGGTATCGTGCGCTACGTAATGCAGCAATAGACTCCCCGCGCATAAGCTCAGAAAAATGATGGCCGCATTCGCTCGCCACCACAGAACTGCCAAAGCTGGCAGGCCAATCGCCAGTATCAGGACGATATTATAGGACATATGTGTATGATAGCATGAGCAATTTAAAAGGAGAGGCGACGGCCATTGACAAGGTCAAGCGCACTGGCTTGTCCAGCTGGAAACTCAATGACATACCGGGCCAAACTTGGCGGGCAAAAGTTTTGCGGGTAGGTGGCGGGCGAAACGTTCGTTTCGGTACTGATAATCTGTTTGGCGCCATCGAGCCAGATAATGTCTAGATCAAAGCGCGTACCCTTCATCCAAAAACAATAATAATCGGGCCGATCAAAAACAAATAACAGGCCGTAATTGACTGGCAAGTTCGCCCGCCCACCCAAGCCTTTTTCGCGGGCCAGGCGGGTCTTAGCCACTTCTAAATCAATATGATGGTGATCAAGTGTGAGATTTTTGGACCGTGCATCACTAACTATCTGGCTCCCTAGTAAAACTACGACACAGACTAATAAAATAAGCTTTAGGCTTTTCACTACTCACCATTATACTGGTCTCGCTAGATCTACGTACTTGGATGCTCACAGTCTAACCTAGATACACAGAGCTGGATGTCAGATCGGTTTTCTCGACGAGTACTCGAAGGAGACGTGCAGGGAAGTACGTCGACCGAGAAATGGGGTCGAAAAACCGGTCTGGCGCTAGCAGCAAATACGGTATTTCCGGCTATGCCGGAAAGCAGGTATTTGCGATCTGTGTGTCTAGGCGCCGACGCGGTCTTTACGGCGGGTTTTGGTGGCGTTTTGCTCTATATAATCAAGAATATGCGCCGCCACATTGTGGCCGGTAACTTTTTCAATCCCAAAACCAGGGCTGGAATTAACCTCAAGCATCAGGGGACCACGCTCCGAACGCATCATATCGACACCGCAAATCTGCAAACCCATAGCCTTGGCGGCTTTCTGGGCGGTCTTGCGCTCTTCGTCTGTTAACTTGACGGGGCTACCTTCACCACCTTGGTGCAAGTTAGACCGGAAATCATCATCCAAACTTTGGCGTTTCATGCTGGCAATGACTTTACCACCAACGACAAAGGCTCGAATATCTTGGCCAGCTGATTCCTCGATAAATTCCTGGACCATAAAGTTCACGCCTTCTACATAGAAGGCCTGCATCACGGCCTTGGCCGCCTTGGGTGTTTCGGCTAAGACCACGCCGTTACCGTGCGTACCGCGAGCCACTTTAATAATTAGTGGCGTACCACCGGCTTGTTCAATAACGTCATTAAGATCGGCGGTATCTCGTGCAAAAACCGTCTTTGGAATACCAACCCCCGCCCGGGCTAAGAGCTGAGTACTGCGCAGTTTATCACGCGAACGGACAATGGAAATAGAGCTGGCTGTCGTAAACACACCCTGCATTTCAAACTGTCGTACAATCGAGCTACCATATTTCGTAAGACTGGCAGCGATGCGCGGAATGATAACGTCAACATCGCGAATTTCTTCACCCTCGTAGCGCACCACCGGGTTGCCGCGCTCGAGCGTTACATAGCACTTCCCATAATCAACAATACGTATGGTATGACCACGTTGCTCGGCCTCTTCTTTCAGACGCTTCGTTGAATAATTTGCTGGGCCTCGAGATAAAATAACAATCTTCATTTTTTTCCTCGCTGACGATGCCAGATTCGGTTAAGTAATTGCTGTGGCCGAGACTGGTGCCACGGCTTTTGGACTGACTGTAACGGTTGACCTTTGCTAACATCTACGACGAACTTATTGGCGAGTAGCCGGCGACCCAGCAGAATTGGGTAGGTCATTTGCTGGCGATTTGCCAAGGTCATGGTAGCACGCACGGTTCGGCCTTGTACACGCAATTTTAACTTCGTCTTATAGCGTACCTGGGGTTTGCCACCAGCACTCAACACCTGAGTCTGGCTATACTCTTTAGGGGCAATAGCAATTTTTTGACCGGTGTAAAAACGGCTACTGGGGCCAAATAAGTAAAATTCCAGACCCTGCTTGGTGGCTTTAACGCGCGTGGCCCAAATGGAACTAGAATCCGCGCCGGTATCAACTTTGGCGGGGATTCTATGTAGCCCATAATCGGGCAAATCAACGCGTTCGGCGCGTCCAATAACTGTTAATTCTTTCATAAATGATCACAAATCACTAAACTTGCTATATTTTAACACATTTTGATTATATTTACAATACTTTCACGTAGCCTCCATCTGCACCTGCTTATAGAGTTCCGCTACCAGGTGATGACTACGGGGGGTTAATTGATCGTGGCTATCAAGAATTGGCTGGCGTGTCATAACTGACAGCAAACGAACACCGGGAGTGGCGTGGCCGCCAGGCGCTAGATTGGCCTGCACCAGTATGGCTTCCGTACCATCATGATCACGGAAGCGCAGGTCAGATCGTTGAAACTCCAATTTTCCCTTATCCAGGTGGTAGATGCCGGAAGCTAGTGTCTTCACCAGCCGCTCGGGCTTTAGCTGACGATGACGCAGGATTAGTAAACCACCGACGGCCGAGGTCACTGTCGAAGCCTGTTGTATTGTGTAGTCAAAGCCACCAAGCCCCAGAACGTGCAATAGATAAAACGGGATGCTTCCCGACTGATACATCATAGTGAGCAATGGCGTCATGCCTGTCAGCCGCGCATTGACTTCCAGGATGTAGAGCTGATCATGGAGTAGCAAAAAATCTAGCCCAAAAACACCACGAAAGCCGGCTGCCCACATCTGCTGCCCCACCGTTTGGACGCAGCGATCAATAGCCGCGTCGAGTTGGGTGTCTACTTCACCTGTACCAATCTCACCACCAGCAAATAAATTCGTACCGGGTTGGTCGACGCAGGTCAGTGACGGTTCGGCGACAATTTGTTTTTGCAAGGGACTACGAAAGATGCCATAACGCGTGGCGCAGCACTGCACACTGCGCTCTTTAGCACCATTCAAATGCGCCGATACCACCACTCGGCCGGTGGGTTTTGCCAAGTTACTACAAGCTTTTAAGTATTGCTGAAAGTTACGCACCACGTGAGTGCCTTGCCCGCCGCTCAAACGCTCGTGCTGCAAGACCAACTCTGGACTCAGGGTACAAAGTTTTTCATAGGCACTCTGCGTAGCCTCCAGGCGGTCAACTATGCGGAAGGAGGCAAAGGGTAGCTGCTTACCAAACTGTTCCCGAAACCACGCCTTATTTTCAAACTTTGACAAGGACAGATCATTCATCAAACAACGTTTTGCCCAACTGCGGTCAGGCAGCTTGGTTGAGCGAAGCAAAAAGTAGTAGTCCCTCAGTTCATTATTCGCCAGTTGATCAAAACGGGCAGTACGCGCTAGAGCTTGAACACTGGTATCGCTTGGCGAATCAATCTGCCAGAGCGGTGGAATACCGGCACCGGAAGGGAGGTCCCAACCAGTTAGCGACACGTATTGCGCACCCTCAAACCAGCGTTCCAGGCCGACTCGTGGCCACGGACTAATTGCCAGCCCAGCAATTTTTAGCCCTGAATCATAGTCAACCTGCATAGCAGCAGTGTAACCTAGGCAACCATTTTGACGTAGGCTTTTCCAAACTTAGTGCTGGACGTGAGCAACGCGGCTATAGACCAAAAAGATAACGACAGCCAGCACTATTAAGAGCAAGACAATCAGCGTTATAAAGCCGTGTGCATTAGCCGTAAGCTTTTTCATTGGTTTTATTATAACTCAAGAATTGTCTTGAATGACCTCATCTTCGGACTCGGTTGTTTGAAAAGCGGCGTTCAGCCGCAGTAGCAACGGCATAACAAAGTTAAAGTCGTCGATGGTAAATTCATAAGTCATCAGCAGCTCCTCAAATTCCGTTTGGGACAGTAAATCATCCGTTGACACTGCTGGCGTGTCTTGGTGTCCAACAGCTGGCGTATACGGCAGCAAATTAAAATCTTCATCGCAATTGACGACAGTAGTTTCAGCCATGCCCTCGGTCAGCTCATCAACAATTCCGTAACTGCGGCGCAGTTGAATGGTGTCGCCATTTTCCTGACAATCAAGCTCTTCCCAAACCGTTACATAGACCCCCGGGAGATAATCGTACGACTCATCACTGGTAATATCGCGGCAGGTAATATAGAGGGTTGACTCTGGCACAAAGGAGACTGATCGGCCATCACCGGCAGCTCGCGGCAATCCAAGCTCACCGGTTAAACGACGTACGGCCCGGCTGAAGCTAATAACTTCAGCAACCCCAATCGCTGGTGAAACTTTATCCACGTCACTCAAGGCTTCCATACTAACTCCTTGATCAGCCACCATCATACACGCCAGCCAGTAGCCAGCCAAGCTTATTGCGTAAATATAACACTTATGCTATAATAGTCCTCTTATGTCTGAAGGTCAGTTTTCACATCGTGAGCCGCAGCCCCAAAACGGCGAAGTCACCACCCCTACCTTGGTGGTGCTCTTTATGGATGTCAATGGCTTTAAAGAAGTCAATGACACGCTAGGCCACCCTGAAGCCGACGCCATTATGGACGACTGGATGGGCCTCTTTAGCGAGGTCATTGCTGACTTTGGGGATCCTGAACAAGCCAGCGAACCGGTAAAATTACTCGATAAGGCCGACTGGCACACCCAGGTGGAAAGCCTGGTGGCGCAAGCGGGGCATGGTCCTACCCTAGCCAGCCATAGTCATACTTCCTTGCCTGATCTTCCGAATGAGATTGGCAATGACCGTATTGACGTTACGGGGGGACGCGTTGGCGGTGACGAGTTTGCGTTTGCCTGTCATACCGACGAGGCTGGCGCTTATCGCCTGATTAATCAGTTGCGCGACAAGTTTGAGACATATAATAACGCAAAGGGGAAGGAAGCGTTACGCGACCTTGAACCCGGGCTGGCCATCGGCATAGCCTTTTGGCGAGAGGGCATGAGTGCTTCCGACTTACTTCGGCAAGCCGACCACGATATGTATCGGGATAAACTTGATCAACTACGCGAGCTGAGCCCGGAAGAGCGCTTGGTTTTTGAAGGCATCAGCCGCCAGCTAGCGGCCATGAAAGTTCGGCCGCGTGATGTCCCTAAGTACCTACGTCTCTACTCGCAACAGCATAATCGTTCGTAAGCTAACGAACGCGCTAAATCTTGCCTAAGCTGAATAGTTTAAGAGCAGCTAGCAGGCAGCCGCTAGACAGCGGCGAGAGTACCAGATTATCGAGACCGTGAGTAAGGCTTCCTTCTACCGCGGACAAGACAATAGCCAGCAGGCAACTCAGAATAATAGCCGGCAGAAGTGTCACGCCTAAACTCAGCATCATAGCTATGCCCAATCCAAAAGCGGTTAGTCCAAAAGTTAGACTGCCTTCATAGGACTTGTGAGCTCCGAGCAAACGATACGGATGTCGGCCGTAGCGTTGGCCAATCACGCTAGCCAAACCGTCGCTGACGCCCATAATCAGCAGCCCGTACATATAGATATAGGTACGTGGAAACAGCAGGGCTGTGATTAAAATAGCAAAGGGGAAATAGACCTCCCCGTAGGTGTGGCGCTTTACTTCATGGATTGAACTAAAGATGTTTTGGCGTTTGGAAATAAACATGATTGGTATAAACAACAGGCTCAGCACCGCAATTTCATGAAAGTTCATGAACAGCGGCAATAGGCCGGCACTGACACCGGCAAGAATATGCACAACTTTGCGCGACATTTCTTTATTTAGTTTCAACCAGCGCGTGATTAGTTCGGTGCCGCTAAATAATAACCCGTACAGCACAGCTGCGATAATAACTTTCAAGTAATGGCTCCCCGCTGGACAGCCCGGTTCAATACCTCCCAAAACATGGCGATAAATAATAGCCCTAAACTAGCCGTCACTAGGCTTTGCTGCGATGACGAATGGTGCAGATTTTGTAAGGTGACCACGGCTAGCAGCACGACCACTGCCCCACTCACAACCCGCACCACGGCCCCAATCGTCATTTGTTCCAGTACGTGAACCGGGTTATGATACAGCACCCATAATCCATATAAGGCACACGTCAAAATAGCCACAAAGACCGCCAGAATAATCAATTGGTGCGGTAATACCCCCAGTAATATAGCCGTACCAATTGTGAGGCACACCGCGCTGACCTCACACGTTGCCTTACGGCCATGGCGCAGTAAAAAGGTGCGCTTGCCAAACTTGGCATCACCTTTGACATCTCGAAAATCCTTTAAAATAATCCGTCCCATAAAACTAATGTAGAGCGCGACCAGAATCAACCAGCCACGATGAGTCAATGCTTCATCAATGGACCAGGCACCCGTGAGATACGGCAAAACAATATAGCCAATGGGCAGCATGAGCGGTGCCACGGCACCGCGATAGGAAATCCTGACCGGTGGCATGGAATACAGATAACTCAGCCCCAGGCAAATGGCGACTAACACTCCAACCCTCAAATTCAGTCCAAAACCAGCCAACAAGGCCATCGCCGCCGATAGCCGACTCAGCTGAATAATTTGCTCATGTTTTACTCGCTGATTGGCCAGTGGCCGGTCGGACACGCCCCTTAGATTAATTTGGTCTATTTCGAAGTCAGCAATATCGTTCGTCGTAGTAGCGTTCACGTACCAAGCGGCAATGATGAGAACTACCAACAAGTATTGCCACGCTGCTTGACGAGTCTCACCCCCTTGAACCACACCACGGGCGGCAAAGATCAATAAAATATAAGCCACTCGGGGCCGCAACATTTTAAT
>CAYTTW010000026.1:0-11198 GCA_964441005.1 uncultured Candidatus Saccharibacteria bacterium
GACAACCTCGAAGTTAACAGCTTCTTGCTCCACCATTGAGCTACCCGGGAATATAAAAAGTGGACGGAGGAATTATACAGAAACAGATGTAAAGCTGGCAAATATTACCTAGACAATACGAGTAAGACAGCGTAAGCATAGCTACATGCGAGCAACAAGCTTACTTCAGTAAATCAGTGACTTTTTGGGCCAACACTGAGGGCACGTTTTCGACCTTAATCCAGTAAGCGTCAACACCCAGCTCGTTTACCTCTTTGACTGTTTCTGGACTGTCAAAATCAGTAAGAATGATAATTTTGGGTCGTGCTTTGGCTAGCTCGAGCTGCTTTTTAAACGTTTTGAGAATTTCGAGACCACTGACGTTAGGCAGTAGTAGATCGAGAATAACCACATCATAGATACTGGTTGATAATTTATTGAGGGCTTCCATGCCGTCAGCGGCCACGTCGACAACAAAGTCCTTTTGCTTTAGCGCCGCAACATACATCTGTTGGACCACCGGATAATCTTCGACGTACAATACTTTGATCTTACTTTTTACCATGGTCCTCTCCTTTGCTGAGCACAATTATAATCTTTGTACCTTTACCTGGCTGGGAGGCTAGCTCAATGTTGCCGCCAAGTCGCTCAATAATAGTCTTACTTAAGTATAGGCCAAGCCCCATCTTATAAAAATCAGCACTGGCCTGGTTTTCGGTTTCATCCGTTTCAAACTTCGCAAAGCGTGCAAACAACGAGCGGTGTTGTTCGGGTGTAATGCCCTGGCCATGATCCTCAATCACGATCCGCCAATGGCTTGATTGTGATGATAGCGAAACAGTCACTGGCGACCCAGCAGTACTAAAGTCAAAGGCATTTTCAATTAAATTATTAAACGCCATCATCAATTGATTGTGCTGGGCGTGAACAATGGCTGCCTCATGTGGCAGATGTAAAATTAAGTCATCTTGTCGTTTATTGGCAATGCCACAGCTGGTGGCCGCTTCGTGGAGTACTTTAACGAGATCAACGGCCGTGCGAGTTGGCTTTGTCGACTGCGTCTGCAAATCGGCCGCCTGCAGCAAATTGGCCAGCATGGAATTGGATTTGTAGTTTTCCTTCTTAATGAGACGCACATTGCGCCTAACGCTAGAGGGTAATTGTTGATAGTCGGTGCTTTGTTCGAGGTTGTCAATAAGCGCTGCAATTGTGCTGGAGGGATGACGCAACTGATGTCGCAACATGGCGAGGAGCTGACTATAGGATAAGTCGTGTTCGTGAATGGCGTTGAGCGTACTAAATTGCACGACAATGATGGCAATAATAAAGAAGACAAAACTATAAAAGATAATCGGTACAATAGTGTCGAATGGTTGATAGGCCTGCGGGTAATACGTTTGGTAAAGCAGTAGACAAAGCGCGTAACTCAGGCTGCTAAAGAGCGCGGCAATGTACGCGTAGACACCCAGAAATAGCACCCCGGAGGTGAGGATTGGGATGGCATACAGAATGGTGGCACGACTCGCCAGACCACCCTGTAAGTAGACCGCCGTGGAGGCTAATGACATGTCGAGTAGAATTTGAACTACGGCGATAGCTCTGTAGTACTCAGCGTTATGCGAGTGCCGCTGCAAAAAGAGCCACAGACCAACGTTGACTGTCACACCCAGCGCACACAGCAAGAGATAGTGATTAATAAGGTAGGTATTATGGGTGGTAAGCAAGGTTGAGGCGCTGGCCACAAAGGTCAGCAAAATGAGGTAATACCACCGCAACCGAACCATCCATTTGTTACGTACTTGCAACTGTGCCACGTATTGTTCGTGGGTGTTCAAGATGAACTGGTTAAGCGGCATACAGCTATTGTAACGCTTATGTTCTGTCAGTCGATGGCGCGTTGAATATTTCGTTGCTGCTCGCGTTGCTTAATAACTTGCCGTTTGTCATATTTACGTTTGCCGCGAGCTGGGGCAATCCGGAGTTTTATGTAGCGGCCGCGGTTGAGAATTTCTAGCGGGATAATTGTTAAGCCTTGGTCTTTGGCGCGCTGCAGTGCTTCAATTTCACGGCGCTTAGCCAGTAATTTACGCGTGCGGGTTTGCTCGGTTTCTGCAATACGCATGGTTGGTGTGCCGGTAATGGTCCCGTTAAACAGCCATAGCTCGTCGTCTTTGAGTGTCACATAAGCACCGCGTAAATGGCCGTGACCCATCCGTAAGGCTTTTGTCTCGAGCCCAGTTAAAACCATGCCCACGACTAATGGTTCGCCAAGCTCGTAATCATAACGGGCTCGGCGATTGCTAATTGACTTACTTGGCGTCTTCTTTTTCACAATAGGATTATTGTACGCTAGAGAAGATTTAACGATTAGCTTCCGGTACGGTGTGGGCGTGGAACTCTTGCTTGGCGACATTCCAAAGGCTGGGATCATTGGCCTTTTCTTTGCGCCAGTACCACCACTCTACGCCCCAGAAATCAACTTTGCGCATGCCCGTACCAATAGCGTAATCAAAACGCCCCTTGAGACGCTCGGCATTCATTGATTTGTTTTGCTCAGCAATATCATTTACATCATTAATTTGGTAGCCGTCTGGCAGCCAGGCCTCGGCCTGCAATTCGTGAATAAACGAGTCACGGCCGGTGGTGATTTTGGTGTAACCAGCGCGGAAGGCGTAGTACCAGGCCGGAATCGGGTACTCAAAATAGCGTTTGGTGAGCGTTTTATCCCACACGCGCTTGTAGACCGATATGGCGAATTCGTCTGGTGTGGGCTGGCCAATTGGTGAGCCAATAGCATTATTGCTCATGCTGACGACGAGAGTGTGGTTTGGATCCTTTGCTTTAACGTAGTTATATTCATCTATCAGGCGGGCACGACGGAAATCCTTGCATTCGCCAAAGACCTTCAAAAAGTACTCGTTTTCGAGCTGGTAACTATCCAATACCGGACTGTTTTTGTACCGATCAATAACAACACCCATGTAATCTTTGAGCTTTTGCTGCCAGACACCGTCGGGTAACTGAGCAGCCCAGTCTGGCTCATGACACTCTGGCCAACGGGGCTGGCGCATTCCAATCGATAATGAGACCTTAACATTTTTTTGCTCGGCCATTTTAAACTGCCAGTCGAGTTGGCTAAAATCGTAATGCCCGGGCGTGGGCTCACCTTCCTCCCAGTAGCTAACAAAGCGTACATTTTGCACGCCTAGATCATTAATAATGTCGTTCAATGCTTGGTGCGGATCGATTCCAAAATAGGCCTGATAGGATGGGATAAACGTTACGCCCAAATTGAGTGGCTGGTGGGCATCGGAGGCAATATACCACTGAGCGATGCCATACATACTACCTAAAGCCAGAGTGACGAGTATGACTACCCAGCACACCAGTTTTTGCCAGAGGCTGCGTTCATGCCACCAGTAGCGCGGACGTTCTAACCGCAGGTGACGAAGTAAACGCGTTCGCAAGCGCTTCTCTTTTGTAGCGTAGTGCTGGCTCAGGAGCCGGCGCAGTCGTTGGCGATATGAAGATGACTTGGTCATGTTGATTATTTGTTACTATCAGGGCAGGAATGTCTGCCACAAAACCATTAACATTATCTATAGTTATACCAGCCTATAACGAAGAGCGCCATCTCCAGGCCTGTTTAGATTCGATTGCTGCCCAGACCGAACCACCCGATGAAGTACTGGTTGTTGATAATAATTCAAAAGATAAGACGACCACCATTGCCAAAAAGTATGCATTTGTGCACGTAATCCATGAGCAGCAACAAGGCGTTGTTTTTGCGCGCAACCGCGGCTTTAATGCCGCCACGAGTGCGCTCATTGGGCGGATTGATGCCGATAGCATTTTGCCTCACGATTGGGTCAAGCGCGTCAAAGACTTTTATAGACGCCCAGGGCGTGCCGAGCAGACCCTGACCGGCGGGTGCTACTTCTATAACATTCGCCTTCCACACTTTTCAGGGTGGTGGCAAGGGCAAATTGCCTTTCGAGTTAATCGACTGCTACTGGGGCACTATATTTTATTTGGCTCCAACATGGTGATCCCCCGCTCGGTGTGGCGAGCTGTTCGCAGCAGCACCTGTCATGACACCGACATTCACGAGGACCTAGATTTGGCCATCCATACGTATCGGGCCGGTTACCAGATTATTTATAAAGAGAGCTTGCGCGTTGGTATCAAAATGCGTCGGGTACGTTCCGAGCGCGATCAACTCTGGGAAAATATGATTTGGTGGCCCAGAACACTTCAGCGACATGGCCTCTGGACATGGATTTTCGGCTGGCTTGGTGCGGTTCTTCTGTATGTCAGCTCACCACTGCTTGTCACCTGGGAATGGCTGGCTCGACTGTTTGGCAAACCGCCTATCCCCGAGTAATTACTGGGCGTTGTTCGAGGTAAAACCACCGTACTGATTCTGCATTGGTTGGCAGCTGCTCCACAACCCCAGACCGGCCTGGCGAGCCTGACGCTCATAGGCCCGAAATTCGTCAAGTTTGCTGAACGGAAAACTGGTGTATGCAAATCCGTACCCCTGCTTGATAATTTCGGCGTTCACCAGGGTTCCATTGGACAGATAGACATAGCGCAGCAAACGGTTGTAACGATCGCGGTTGGTATTGAGGGGATCAGCCTCTAAGCGTACATTATTCTGGCCAATTACTGTTTTCGTGAAGTTCGCCGCCGCCTGGCCAAAGCACTGCACGGCTTTTCGTGGATCGTGCGTTTCGGGCGTGTCGACACCGATGAAGCGCACTGTCTCGACTGCGCCATTACTATTAACTTTTATGGTGTCACCATCTACGAAGTCCGTCACAGCATAGAGGCCGGGCTGAACTTGCTGCAGCTGACGCCCGGCGGGCTTCAACCACCCCGCCTGCTGAGCCAGCACCAAACTCAATCCCACCAGCAACGAGGCAATGGCTGGTGTTTTACGACGATGTTTGGTCATGGTATGAGCGCAAGCGTTCAGCTACATACTCTAACGTCACCTTAGTGCCATCAATTTCGATTACTGGTTCACTTGGCAGGGGTGGTTCAATTTCGTTGACTAAGCGATCAAAGGTCGGGACATCGAGGTTGCCGTAGGGGCGCCGTGGGTCACTATCGGCTTCTTGAGTTGCTCGTTGCTTGGCTAAGCTTTGGTCGGCCCGAACCCAAAGCAATATTGCGCGTGCGCCTGTACGCTGACAAATATCATATTTTTCTTGACGATGAATGTAGCGGTTCAAGTTAGCGTCATAGATGACACTTTTGCCACTCCGCAAGAGATCTTCAGTTTGTTTATCAATGGCGGCGTAGAGTTGCTGATGCTCTTCAGGGGTAAACTGCGGCTGAGGAAACTTCTGCAAACGAATCCGGTCTGATGCCAAATGTACCGCACCGGTTAGTTCTGCCATGGCCTCAGCCGTAGTGGTCTTGCCCGCTCCCGGATAACCAAGCATGAGGTACAACGTGGGCTGACTCATGCCGGTACCTTGATCTTTTGCCAATAGGCTTCAATTAAATGGCAATCGGCCAGGTCTTTTTCCCGGGCGGTGTCGGCTTTCCACTCATAGATGGCCCGGAGTGGCATAAAGGGCAAGCCCTTAACCATTTCTGGTTCTTTTAAGTAGCTGGCGAAATCGGGTTGCCAACCAATCATGTGCCACTCGGCATGCGCATCAACTGCGATACCCTGGTGCTCAAACACCAGGTAGCGTTGACCATAGCGGTGGACTTCGCCACCAAAGCGCGTCTTTAGATTCGAATAGAGCTCTTCCGTTACAAAAAGGTCAAGGTCATCAGTAGGACGCAAATTCCGAATAGCCAAACAGCAGCCGCCAAACAACACAAATTGATCAAGCGGCATCTTCAGACTTGTCACCACTCGGATCAGTTGGTTGCTATTCATGATCTCATCATACTACGGCGGCACCTAAAATTACGCCCTGTCATGAGCCACTTTGCCTGGAGCTTGAGTTTAGTAATCAATTCCCTTGTTGGCCAGAAACTTCTCGTCAAAATGGTGTTTGATTTTAGTCATGTTGGTGGCGATGTCGACTAATTTCAAGAATTTTTCGGGAAAGTTGCGGCCTGTTAAGCACAAACTAGTTTTCTGGTGCTTATCTTTGATGAGTTTTTCGAGGTCTTTTTCGCTCAACAGACCATCGTGGACGGCGTTATTGATTTCATCACAAATGACCAGGTCAAAATTGCCACTCGTGGCCGAGCTGTAGGCGATGTCGTAGGTGTCTTTAGCAAACTTTTTGTGCTCATTCTCGCTCACCCCTTTTGCACTCAGGTCACCGGCGTTATAAAATCCCTTACCGCCCTTATGGAACAATAGCTTGTCGCCAAAGACTGGTTCAATCTTATGGATGAACTTGTGCTCACCTACTTCCCAGTGCTTGATGAATTGTATGAAAGCCACTTTCCAGCCATTGCCAAGGGACCGGGCCATGAGCCCTACACTGGCGCTGGTTTTGCCCTTGCTTTCGCCGGTGTACACAATCACCACACTCGGCTTGGTCTTAAAATCTTCAAAAGCCATAGAGTTCTGGGCTACGCCGCGTCTTCACCCAACAAAATAGTCAGCACTCGCCATCGTCGAACGCGCAGCGCCTTGCCGGCCTCATGGGCCTCTGGGCCCTTGGCACCCATGCGGCGGGCTTGCAGGCTCTGAACCATTTGGTCTTTTTCAATACGCTTCATAGTTTTTGAATCAAAATCGGTTACGGCGTCGGCATTCGTTTGGAACGCTCGAGTAATTATACGCAGCAGCGGTAATCTTTCTGGTTGATCGCCAATGAGTTCAATAACACTATCAACGACATCCATATCGCGGCCATAGGCATCCAAAAACCGGCCGGCAAATTCTGGGTCTTTTCTGATCCCATCGTACACATCATGTAAAAGCTGTAGTTGTTCCGGAGTAGCATCACTATCAACCACCAGCGCTGGCTGTGTGATAGTTTCGCCCTCTCCTGGTACCGGTCCTGCCATTGCGCACCTCCCTATCTTGCTACTTTGACTGTAACAGATTACCCACCCCTATGTAAAGTAGGTGCTAAACCAATTGCTTCTCGCGCAGAGCGGCGTCGATGCGGGGACGGTCAAAACCTAGAATAACCGTGCCATCAATATCAAGCACCGGGACGCCAAGTTGGCCGGTGTGGCCATAAACCCACTCCATACCGGCTTGGTCGCGCGTAATGTCACGTTCTGTATAGGCGATATGCTTACTTTTTAGGTAGGCTTTGGCCATGTGGCAAAAACCACAGGTCGGCGTACTGTAGATGGTAATAACTGATGAGCTCATAATTCTAGTGTATCATTAAGTCTATGCAGCTGTTAAGAAATATTTCAAAGCAAGTCGTTTTGGTTTTTATGTTTGGGGTAGTTGTTGGGATTGTCGGGTTGGTCGCAATCCGGTTTTTCACACTCGGTAATAATGATGTTCACTATCATGCTAACTTTGAAATATATATCAATGGCAGCCGGGATGAGCTTAAATCACCACTCTTTTATGAAGAAGAGCAAAGCTGCAACAAGGTACAATCTGACGATCCTAAGACTCGAGTACACATGCATCAACCAGATAATTCAGTCGTACATATTCACGATCACGCGGTCACCTGGGGGGCTTTCTTTGATAACTTAGGTTACAGCGTTGGCGACACCTACGTGCAAACGCCGTCACAATTATTTGTTAACAGTGCCTCAAATCAACTTACGTTGATGCTCAATGGCCAAACCGTGCCCTCCGTCGCCAATGTGGTCATCAAGGATCAAGACACCCTGCTGGTTAACTTTGGGAGTGAAGATAGTGCCACCATAGTACAGCGAGCTAAGGCCATCCCGAATGAAGCCAAAAAGCACGATGAAGAGAACGATCCGGCGACCGGCTCTGGTGGTACACCACTGACTTTCAAAGTCCGCCTCCAAAAGGCCATTGGGATTAGGCAGTAAGTTTAAATTAGTTGCGACAGAGGTCATCGGTTTGGTATAGTGGGCCCTGAATGAGAGGTAGAAAACACTTGGGTATGAGGAGAGTGCTTTGTTAAACTTGGTGGCCACCGATATTCATGTGAGCCTGAAAGCGACTGAGCTGTTTCAGCTCGGCCCGTTGCGGGTAACGAGTTCGATGGTGTATGGTCTGCTTTGTGCGCTCCTGATTCTGGCTATCATGATCTTTGCTGCCAACCGCATCAGCTTGCGCCCACAGAAAGGGTTTATCGCCAATGGTGTCGAAGCCCTGGTGGATTACATTATTAATTTGTTACAAGGACCATTTAGCTCACGCGAAGCTGCGGCGCGCTTTACGCCAATCTTCGGTGTCTACTTTATCTTTATAATATTCACCAACATTTTAGAGTTGGTGCCTTGGGTAGGCGAAGGTTTGTATAAAAACAGTGGTGGTATCCATGAAGCTCTGCTGCGCCCCTTTACGGCTGATCTGAATGGCACGATTGCCCTGGCGGTTATTGCTATTTTGATTGTGCAGGTACTGAGCATTCGAGCCCAGGGCGTCAAAGGACACCTAAAACACTACTTTACCGATAGACCATTGAATCCAATTAATATGCTCATTGGTTTTATTGAAGTCTTTGGCGAATTTACGCGCATTATGAGCCTCAGCTTGCGGTTGTTTTTAAACACCGCTGTTGGTGAAATTCTGATTACAGTTTTTACGTCGCTGATTGTGGCCGAGGGCCGCACGCCTATTATCGTGATTCCGATCTTTCTGTTTGAAGGCCTGGTAGCTTTTATCCAAGCCTATGTCTTTACCATCCTCGCCAGCACCTATTTGGGTCTGGCCATTGCCCATATTGATGACCACCATTCACCACATGTCCCTGATGAGGTCGATACTCGGGGGATGATTGGTGGTTAATATGCAGGCTTATGCACCCCAGTTGCCTGCCCCCGAGCATGGCTCGAGGCACCGCAACTGGTTTTGGCGCAGAAATGGCTTACCGACTGCGATGCGCACTCACCGTACTACAAGTACGTTTCGTTTGCCCTTCTCGTCGCCGCACCCTTTCTGCATCCAAATGCAAAACCCTGCACGTTACGTAACACTTAGGGTAAAATTAATCCGGTAATCTTAAAGAGATTAACGGTAAGGAGTTACACATGATTCAACTATTAGCTGACGCCAGCGGCGCACCAGTTATTGCCAAAGGTATTACTATTGGCTTGGCGCTCGGTATGGCGGCCATTGGACTGGGACTAGTTGGTTCCAACTACATGAAAGCTTTGGGGCGAAACCCCGAAGCCGGCAAAGCCGCAACTCAGATCATTATTATTGCGGCTATGATTGAAGTAACGGCGCTGCTGGCCTTCCTGCTCGGCGCGTTCTTGCTCAAATAACGAGGATTTTAAGGTGATAGCATTCCTACATATTCTGGCTGAAGGTGAACCCAGTGGCATTGGCGCGCTGGGTATTGACCCTATGGCCATTGTGGCTCAGGCTATCACCTTCCTGCTCTTTTTGTGGTTGTTGAAGAAATTTGCACTCGAGAAAATTGTGCATACCCTCGAAGACCGCCGCAAGATTATTGATGATGGGATCTTGCTGGGGCGTGAGATGGAAAAAGAAAAATCTGAACTTGACGCCAGGGTTACTGAAGCTTTAAAGCAGGCTCGGGCTGATGCTGACAAAATTTTGGCCGATGCTCAGGTTGAAGCCAGTGAACGAGCTAAACAAAGTGAAGCAGCGACCAAGCGGAAAGTTGAGCAAATGCTCGAAGATGCCAAAGCCCGAATTGAGACCGAACTTCGGGAGGCCCGCAAGCAACTCGAGGGTGAAATGATCAACCTGGTCATTGCGGCAACCGAAACCTTGATCAGTCAAAAACTTGATCCGGCCAAAGACAATGAGCTGATTGCCAAAGCCCTAAAGGAGGCCGAAAGATGACTAATCTGGCAGAAAGCTTAAAAGCGCTCGGAAACGTCGATACGACCAATGCTGCTTACGACCCGGAAACAGAATTTCGAAATCGAAGTGAATTATTGGAAGCGGCTGCGGCAAATCCTGACGTGGGCTTTAGTACCGCCCAGCTAGAACTTATTAGTACAGTTAGTCTTGCTGTTGTAGCAGCTATACGTGCTGGCATAGATATGGCCGAGAGAAGTGGTCACCGAAAAGAAGATGTACTTGCTACTTCGGCTAATGATTTGGTTTATAACGGCATAGCGGCTGTGGTTACAGATTCGGCCTTTGAGAGAGGGTTAAGAAAACTTTCAGTGCCGCGGGAGGCTCGATGAGTAAAACTACCCGCAAAGAAATAGCCCAAGCCGTACTAGATAAGCTTCAGAAAAAATCGGCTCAGCAGGTGGCCGCAGAACTAGCCAGTTACTTGGTGAGTGAGCGGCGTAGCAAGGATTTAATAGGCATTTTGCGTGATATGGAACAGTTGCAGTACGACCAGAGGGGCGTTTTAGAAGTTACCGCCAGCAGTGCTCATGAATTGAGTGAAAGTGTTAAAAAACAAATTGAGAAGTTACTGGCTGCCAAGCAGGTACACGTACATTACCAACAGGATGCCAGTGTGGTTGGTGGTGTGCGTGTGCAGGCCTTAGATCAACAATTTGATAGCACCATTGACGCTAAATTACGACGCTTAAAACTATTGACGACAAAGGGAGTGTAAATGGCAGACGTTTCAGTCAAAGACTTATCAGAAGATATTCGCCGCGCAATCGAGGAGCTAAAAACTCGCCCCGAAATTGAAAAGGTTGGCATTGTCACCCGCGTTGGTGATGGCATTGCCTGGATTTATGGACTCAGCAACGCCGGCTACAACGAAATGCTCGAAATTGAGCAAACCGAAGGCGGCACGGTTACGGCTTTTGCCTTGAACCTTGGTGAAGATGAGCTCGGCGCAGTTATTTTGGGCGACGACGCTGGCATTAAAGCCGGCGCAACGGCTCGCCTGACCGGCAAAGTTTTGGAAGTGCCGGTGGGACCAGAACTAATTGGTCGCGTCGTTGACCCGCTCGGGCGACCGCTCGATGGCAAAGGTGTTATCAAGACCAAACAAAGTGGTTTAGTCGAACGAGTAGCGCCGGGAGTGCTTGATCGTAAAAGTGTGCACGAACCGCTGATGACTGGACTCATGGCCATTGATGCCATGGTGCCAATTGGGCGTGGCCAACGTGAGCTGATTATTGGTGATCGCCAAACCGGTAAAACAGCAGTAGCCGTAGACACTATGATTAACCAGCAT
>CAYTTW010000027.1:0-11064 GCA_964441005.1 uncultured Candidatus Saccharibacteria bacterium
CCGAGCAGTACCGGGTGGGACTATTGAGCAACATTATGCCCGGACAGATTAAACAATTGCGCCAGCAAAAATTAATCCCGGATATTGCCTACGATGCGGTCATTGACTCTTCTGAGCAACACACCATTAAGCCCGAAGTTCATGTGTTTGAAGTGGCGCAAGAGGCTGCCCAAGTACCACCGAGCGAAATTCTGCTGGTGGATGATAGCCGCGCCAACATTATTGCCGCCGAGAAAATGGGCTGGCATGTGTTATGGTTTGACGACTTTCGACCAAAGGAAAGTGTGGCTAAGGTGCGCTCAGTTCTCGACTAGTCTTCTTTAGCTTGACTGAAGCGCTGATACTCTTGGTTCATATTGGCCAGCAGGGCTTCAGCCTCATCGAGTTGAGCATGTGTTTGTTCCACGACCTCGGCCGGCGCTTTTTTGAGATAGGCTTTATTGTCGAGGCGGCTCTTCAGACCCTTGACCACCTTCTCCTGAGCCTGCTTTTTACTTCCCAACTCTTCCAGGTAGCGACGGGTGGTTTCTAGATCAATATCCACCCAACATTTGTAGCGAGTTTGAGTGAGGTGTAAGCCACTTCCAGCAGTCACCTCTTTGACGCCCTCGAGTCCAGCCAGCCGCTGAATAAGCGCGGCATTGTCGCCCAAAAATGGCACATCGGTGTAATACAGGGTTAATTCCCGGACGCGCAGAGTCGTTGTTAGATAGCGTACTTCGGACACAATCACCTGAATTTCTTCAAAAATTTTGGCCTGGGCTGAGTTGCCAGCAGGCACCTCGGGCCACTTACTCGTAATGAGCAGGTCGCCGCCGGTCCACGGTACGGTCTGCCATATGGTCTCGGTCACAAAGGGTGCGAACGGATGCGCCAGTCGCAGAATTGTTTCGAGGCCAAAAGCTAGGACGCTACGGTTAAGCGTCGTTTTAGCCGATTCGACATACCAATCGGCAAAGTCGTCCCAGACTAAGTGGTACAAACTTTCGTAGGCCTCACTGAAGCGGTAGTTTTCTAAATCGGCCGTAATTTTCTCTGTTAATTGTTGTAGCTTCGTCAACAACCAGTGATCGGCGGGTGTTTTGGCGCTCGGGTCTTCGGCCCGGTAGTGATCACCTAGCTGGTCTTCGATAAAGCGCGCCACATTCCACAGTTTGTTTGCGAAGTTGCGGGCCCCGACCACTTTACTGGCGTCGTACGGCCGATTGTTGCCAGCTGACTCATTGGCGATGAGGCCCATGCGGAAGGCATCCGAGCCAAACTCGGCCACCTTGGTCATCGGGTCAATCACATTGCCTTTGCTTTTGCTCATTTTTTGGCCCTGCTCGTCTTGAATGAGACCGTGCAGGTAAACTGACTTAAAGGGAATCTCCTTGGTGACGTACAGGCCCATCATAATCATCCGTGAGACCCACGGATACAAAATATCGGCCCCAGTTTCCATAAGGCTCAAGGGATAGAACTGCTCGAAATCCTTCCCGTCGGGGTAGTCGAGAGTTACATACGGCCACGAGCCACTACTGAACCAGGTGTCGAAGACATCAGGATCGCGTTGATAAGTATGCCCATTTGCTTCAATCGTCTCTTCCCCTACCCGCTCGTCAAAGATCCAGTCATTCGGATCTTTGGTGTTTTGAAAAGCTGGGATCGGTATGCCCCAGGCAATTTGCCGGCTAATGTTCCAGTCCTTCAGACCTTCAAGATAGCGGATCAACTGGTCGCGCTTCCCCGCCGGGTAAAAGACAATTTTATCAGCCCGTAACACCTTAATAGCCTCTTGGGCGAGAGGCTGCATGTTAACAAACCACTGCTCACGCAGTAGCGGCTGGATAACGGTGCCGCACTTATAGCAGTGACCGACGCTGTGGGTATGGTTTTTGGTCATGACTAAGAGCTTTTTGGCTTCCAGGTCTTTGACAACGCGGTCGCGGGCTTCTTCCACCGTTAACCCCTGATAGGCTTTGGGGGCTTCGGCCGTCATTTTGCCATCAAAGCCGATCACAGTAATCTTGGGGAGATCATGGCGCTCAGCGACCTCAAAGTCATTGGGGTCGTGGGCCGGCGTAATCTTGACGGCGCCGGTACCAAATTCCCTATCGACCATTTCGTCGCCAATGATGGGAATTTCGCGGTTAGTTAGGGGTAGTTTGACGGTTTTGCCCACAAATTGTTTGTAGCGTTTATCATCCGGGTGGACAGCGACGGCTACATCACCGAGCATCGTCTCGGGCCGAGTGGTGGCCACCACGACTTCCCCGCTACCTTCGCTCAAAGGATAACGGATAAACCAGAGACGTCCCTCGACCTCTTTATAGGTTACCTCGATGTCGGCAAAGGCGGTGCCATGAAAGGTGCAAAAGTTTACCAGGCGCTCGCCACGGTATATGAGTTTGTCGTCCCACATCTGTTTGAAAGTGGCAAAGGCCCGCAGCACTATCTTGTCATCGAGCGTAAAGACAAAGCGTGACCAATCTACACTGGCGCCCAGTTGCCGTATCTGTTTCTCGAAGATGTGTCGGTTCTTTGCCACAAAGTCCCAAATCTGGGCGTAGAGCTCTTCACGGCTAAAATCAAAACGGCTCTTTCCCTGTTTGGCGAGCTCTTTTTCGTACACAACTTGCGTCTCAAAACCAGCATGATCGGCCCCTGGCAGCAATAAAGCGGCCTCCCCTTTCATTCGGTGGTAGCGCACGGCAATGTCTTCGACTGCCAGTGTTAAACCATGCCCAAGATGGAGATCACCATTAGCATTGGGCGGTGGCACAACAATACTATAGGCGTCCTTGCTACCCCTGTTTTTGGGCACGAACGCTCCAGCCTTTTCCCATAAGGCATAAATATCATTTTCGTAGGCTTGCGGTTCATAGACTTTGGGCAGTTTCATACCGAATAATCATAACACCTCAAATAGAATTGACCTACCAGAGGTGGTTTCATATGAAAGCAAGCAGCATTTAACAGAGTTTAATCCCTTAAACCCTCTTAAGCACCACTTAAACTAGCTTTTGTTTGGGCAATATGGGTCGCGACCCTTTGCCAGGATGTTTGTTTTCAGGTTAAGCATAATACCGAGTAGCACAGAAAGCAACATTGACAGGATAGTACAATTATTATAATGCTATATTACATACTGAGGTTCGGGGCAATCTCTAACGTATAAGGATCAGCTGTTGGCTGGTTCTTCTGCATTTTATAGCAGCCAAGCGTCGCAATCATCGCCCCATTATCAGTACACAGTTTGGGGTCGGTGTAGTCGATGGGGCAGGGAAGTCGCTCAGCTAACTGGCGACGTAGCTTCGGACTGGCCGCCACCCCGCCGGCAATTACCACGCTACCGGGCTGAAACTCCTTGTAGGCCGTGATTGTTTTATCAACTACTGTCTCAATGGCTACGCGCTGAAAGCTAGCTGCCAAATCAGCCTTCTGTGACTCATTGAGGAGCCCTGCAAGCTCGAACGAGGGAAAATCGTAGCTTTTCCCGCAAATTGCTTGCGCAGTCCGTAAAACAGCCGTTTTAAGCCCAGAAAAGCTAAAGTCGTATTTGCCCTCAAGCCTCGCCTTAGGTAACGGATACGCCTGCGCATTACCGTGTGTCGCAGCCGCACCGATGCTCGGCCCACCAGGGTAGGGGAGACCCAGTACTTTGGCGACTTTATCGAAAGCTTCACCAATGGCGTCGTCATTGGTCTGTCCCAGTAGGTCGTAGTCAAAGTGGTCACGAAACAGCACGAGCTGCGAGTGGCCCCCGCTGACAATTAACGCCAGCATTGGAAACTTTGGTTGCTGTTTGGGTAATGTATAGCCGGGCAGGGAAGTGCTCGTCAAAAAGTTAGCGTAGACGTGGCCCTCGACGTGGTTAATAGCGTAGAGCGGCTTTTGTTTGACGATGGCGAGTGTCCGAGCCGTGAGCACGCCAATCAGCAACGAGCCCCCGAGACCGGCCCCATAGGTGACCGCAATGCCATCGATGTTGTCCCATGAGCACTGAGCGGTTATGAGCGCCTCCGTAATTACCGGGTTGATAGCCTCAATATGGCTACGGGCAGCAATTTCGGGTACCACTCCACCATACTTGGCGTGCAAATCCATGCTAGAGAGCACGCTGTTCGACAACAGCGTTGCATCGGGTCCGTCTTCGTGCTGTTCGACGACGGCGGCGGCGGTTTCGTCACAACTGGTCTCTATCCCTAAAATTCTCATCAAAAGCTTAGTATACTGGATGCAACAAACAGGAGCGTCTATGAGCGTGCGCCGCGTTGTAAAGCAAGTCATCCCTAAGAAGTTATTTCCCATGATTGAGCCCTATGGGCACCTTGGAGAGGCGGTGCTGTTTAACACCGTTAAACGTTTTCCAGCCCGCCATCTCAAAATTATTGGCGTCACCGGCACCAACGGCAAAACCAGCACCTGTTTTCTAATCCATCGCATGCTACACGAGGCTGGCTACAAAGTCGGCATGATGACCACCGTGGCGTGGGGAGCAGGGGACAATATCAAGCCGCAAATGACGCACATGACCACGCAATCGGTGCCCGTGTTGCTGAACCGGATTGAACAACTCAAGCGGGAAGGCATCGAGTGGCTAGTGCTGGAGACGACTTCGCACGCGTTAGCTCAACACCGTGTCTGGGGGATTCCGTACTCCGTGGCGGTCATGACCAATATCACCCACGAGCACTTGGCTTACCACGGCACATTTAAGAAGTATCTGGCGGCTAAAAAGATGCTGTTTTGGCTGACCAATAAGAACCACCATGGACTCCGGGCGGGGGTTATTAATGCTGACGATCCCAGTGCTCAGGACTTCGTCCCCGCCATTGCCAACCCTATTTTGTACGGCATTGATAATGGCGGCCTCAAAGCCACCAATATCAAACTGAGCCCAACGGGAGTGAGTTACGAAGCGACGTACGGCAAAAAACACTATCACATTACCTGTCAGCTGCCCGGCAGCTTTAACGTCTATAACTCTTTGGCGGCTATTGGGGTAGGGGAGGCCGTGGGCCTCAACGTCAAGCAGATTGAGCAGGGCATTGCGGCACTCGAAGGCGTCGAAGGACGGATGACCCCCATTGACGAGGGGCAGGACTTTACGGTGATCGTGGACTATGCCCACTCGCCCGATAGCTTTGAGAAGCTATTTAAAGATCTCAAACCAGTGGTCAAGGGCAAGCTAGTGGTGCTCTTTGGCTCCCTTGGCGGCGGCGATAAAGGCAAGCGGCCCCTGCAAGGCGAGCTAGCTGGTCGCTACGCCGACGAAGTCATTGTCTGCGAGGAAGATGACCGGCAGGAAGACCCTGAAACGATTATGAACGACATCGCTGAGGGGGCAGCAAAAGCCGGCAAAGTACGCGATAAAGATCTGTTTTTGGTGCACGACCGGCCCGAGGCTATTCAGTTTGCCATCGACCGCACCCAAAAAGGCGATACGGTGTTACTGCTTGGCAAGGGCCACGAAAAGACCATCGAGCACGCCGACGGCGAACACCCTTGGGATGAGGCCGGCGAAGCCCGAAAGGCACTGAAGCGTCGCTTAGCTAGTGGTCGTTAAGCTTTTGTCTAACAGTTGTTGGTAGATTGGCAGCATCGTCTCGTCGAGTACTTGCGAGATGTCCAGTGGGATGTCGCCGTGGGTGTCGTGGACAACAAAAGAGCGATGGCCACGAACAGTGGGTTCTTGCAAGCGGTCGTGAATTTCACTAGCCATACCAACCAGTACTTGCTCGGCCGCCAAGGCCAGGCGCACGGCTTTATCCGCTTCACTTTGATGAGCCAAGGACGGGTCACGACGGGCAATAGTGGTGTGTAGCGTATCCAAGAGCGCAGCCGCATCGGCGGAGTGGACCGTAACCAGCGGGCTATCATACTCCGCCACAAATCGCTCAGCGTCAGTTCGGGCTTTGAGTTGTAGCCGATCAGTGACGTGAGCCACGGCGGCATCACGGGGGTCTACCTGGCCAATGAGCACATCGTGCGATTGCTTCTTAATATGCTGACCGACCTCTGATTCAGGACGGTGTGCTTGAGGCTTAAATCCAAACCGATCGCGTGGCATATCGCTGCGGGTAGTGGCGTGCCAGATACGGACTTGATCGAGCTGACCGGCCTGAAGGGCGGCGTAGCGAAAAGCCAGGGGCATAAATAGCTCATAGCCATAGCCCAGCTCTAAATCACCGAGGTGAGTGTGCACTTCAGCCGCAAAATTGGTGAGCAGCTTACGAGCTGCTTCGGGATCTGACGCCTGAGCGTTCGCCACACCATCAAAGAGCGTGTCGTACTTGGTGAGTAAAGCGCCTTCCAGCATGGGTAGCTTCTGGGCTCGACGCTTCGCGGCCAGTTTTGAACCCGCCTCAGCCGGAGTTTTAAGCTCAGTCGTGATTTGGCTAGTCAGAGCGTCACAGATGTTAACGACGCTGGCTTGGTAGAATTCGCTGTCCATGTCGGTCGCGTAGATATTGCCCAATTCTGGCACGCGTTCACGAGAACGTGACGGGACGTGCTGGGCCTCGCTCAATAGTTCGGCCAATAGTAAATGCTCGCGTTCTTTGCCCTTGACGAGCTCTGGTTGATTAGCCACGCGCTCAGCGTAGGCCGAGGTAATTCGAACCGCTCGTTCAAATGGATTCTCGACATCTGGCAGCAAGCGCTCCTTGTTATTGCTATCTGGTTGCTGTAAGTCTTCGGCGACCATGCCCGCCAGGCTCGTTAACAGCAGATCAGACCGCTCCATCTCGTTGTGCGGCCCTAGCCGGCCATATAATTCACTCGCCAAACTGACGTTATTGACCAAAACGTTGGTCGGTAAATCGAGCTCACGTACCTGATCGAGGGTAACCGGCGAATCGCGTTGCTCGAGACGAGCATCCACCAGTTCAAACAAGGCTTGCTCTTGATGCCACAATTTTTGATAATGAAGTTGGGCTTCGGGCTGTAGCTGAACGGCATCAACACCTTCTTTAAAAGGGACTCGTTGCTCAGTCAAATAGAAGTCGTTCCAATGGGGAACAACTGGAAAAGCATCGGCTTGAGAGGGAAAAGTATCTACTGACATAGTGTTTGTTTTGTTATGTAGCAGTGTTATATTAACAAAAATTTGGTAATTTGTCAATGTACTGGTAGAATACCTACATACTATGAGTGAGGTCGAAGCATCTTCGGTAACTGAAAAATTGGATCTGGTCTTTCGCCCTAATCTGAATAACATTGATCCAGAGGGTAGTGATCGAGCGTTATTTGTGAAGCGTGGTGATGACTTTCAATGGATCTTTATGCATATTGCCCACGTGGAACCACTCCGGACTCGCAAACGGAACCCAGATCTCCGACTCTATCAGGCCACCGGTCAGTTAATAACGGGTCCAGAGGTGGCGTGTGTCTTTCGCTTTGACGATCGGCGACTCACGCAAAATGTTACGATTACCACGCTTCCATCGTCCTCGGCCGCTTAACGCAGATAACAACAGCTCTTGCAAAAATACAAAAATACAGTATAATTTGGTAGATTTATTTTGCTTATGGGTGAATTAATTAACTTGACCACCGGGAAGATGGTGCCACCGAGCCAGTATGAGCAACAAGTGGCCGCTGTTGTTTTGCCTGAGATCGCCCAGGACACGACGAACTCCGCGTCGGCCGCTGATATGGTGACGGCACAAGGCCTGGCTCGTTTGGTGGCGCAGTTACGGGCTCGTCAGTAGTTAGTTATCAAGAGTCAGGGTCGTACAGCGGATTGAACCGCCGCCCTTCTTCAGTTCTGGCAAGTCGAGCATAATGGTCTGAAAGCCGCGGCTCTCTAAGGCGGCTTGAAACAACGGGGCACCAGCGTTCATGACCACCGCCTCACCAGTGGAGACCAGATTAAGCGCATAGGCCTGAAGCGTTTCGGCTTGGGAAACCGCTATCTTATCAACTTCATCGAACTGCGCTAACAGCTGCCGACTGGAGCGGGTAAAGACCTCTGGACACCAGGCAATCATGCCTTTATGGCCCTCGGTGGGCCATTTGAGGATGGCGAGGGCGAGATCGAGGTCATAGGTGGGGCTATCTGGCCAGCCGGTAATTTTATTGCGTTTGGCAGGGCCAAACCCGAACCAGCGGGCGGGTTTAGTTTGAACCGCGATCACTTCCCGAAACCCGAGCTCGCTTTTGAGATAGGGGTGCGCTGCGCGACTGGTGCGATAAGGCCACTGGGCAAACACCAAATCGCCACAGGGCAGGGCATCGCCCTGGCCGCTGAAGCTAGGGATTGTCTCAGGCAAAGAAATAATGTTGAGCCCCTGGGCCGCCAGCTGTTGGCGTGCGTAGGCTTCTTCATTCTTACGTGTATTGGGTAACCGAGATAGTAGCGCGGTGCCACTGCGCACCAGAGCCCAGTTGGCGGTGTAGACGCCATCTTGCAGATCAGGGGGAGCAGCGACGGTCACGACGTTCACGCCGACGCTCTCGAGGGCTTGACGTATTCGGGCGTGCTCCGACACGGCTTGGTGGCGATCGACCGGGACGCTGGAATCCATGAGGGCATTGATGGCAAACTGGTCGCTGAAGTATTCGGCCCCTGACATTAATACCGTCTTATTTATTTTCGCGGACATTCCCACTATTATAACGAATTAGGAGGGTGGATGACCGCTGTATGCTCTCAAGGTAGAATGCTATTGCATTTTTGGGCATTTTATTCCATAATTAAGGAGTATGAGCGACTTGCGTGATCCCTATGGTCGTGAGCCCCTACCAGAGTTTTTAGTTGATAACGACTTTAAACATTATCAGCCCACTGATATGCAGTTTAATATTGGTCGTCTGGAAGGTGGCCCACTCCGTGGCTACGATCTTGTTAACCCGGTGTCTCGTGAGCGGATTTTATTAGCTCGCGATTCGTCCATTGATAGTGAGCGGCTTGTCCGCTTGCGCTTAGGTCGGCTGGCGATTCCGCCGCGTATGCCCAAGTTGCATCCTTATGATAGCTACGACATTTATTACATGCCCTTTGGGGCTCGTCTCCTTATAAAAACCTTACGGGCTGCCCCGTATAACCCCGACTATATGGCCAACGTCACCGACCGGGTTGGCGTTTTTATGCGTCGTCTCCACCAGCTTGATCCGGGCTTGTTTGGCCTAACGCTGACGACCATTGCGGTCGGGCACGATATTGAGGATGGCGAACGTGACGACGTAGCCTTAATGGTGGTGCCACCACTGGCTGCACCAGGCCAAGCCGAGGCTCTCGAGCCTTTAGAAGTGGCTGCTCTCACCTTACCTCTACTGGCCAGTGAGTTGCGAGCGGCTTTTATGCAGGGCTTTGCGCCCGAACATAGAGGAGAAATTTAGTGCCTCGAGTGCGCGGTCTGCGAGAATACACCGAACAGCAAATCGAAGCTGGGGCTATGCACGAAGTAACGCTGCCGGACAGCGCTCACACGGTTCTGGCAGAAGGCCTGAGCCACGGGGAGATGGTTGAGGCGTTACAGCTGGGCCACACCATTGTCAGTGCCGAATTTCAAAAGCCGGTCCGGCTGGCTCATCATCACGAGGTTTATCCCGATAAACAAATTGAGGAACGGCGCTCGGCCCACGGCGTGAGCTTTGGCCGGCTAGTTGGTCACCGCCCGAGTAAACCGGGTAGGCCAGGAACGGTCTTATCTGTTGCCATGAAGCCATTTGATGGCTGTGAAGCGGCGGTTCGGGAGGTGATGGGGTATCAAATACTACGAGAGATTGGGGTGGAGACCTTTCAGCCAGTTGGTATCTTTCACGCCAAACAGACGGTCAACGGCAGCTATCGGCCAATCATTGTTATGACCGAGAAGCGCAACGATTTCATTAGTCAAGACCGTGAGGAGTGGATTGTTGGCCGTCAGGTAAGCAGCGAGGGTGAGGTTGAAATTGCAGAACGCAATACGCGCACCGTCAAAGAAATTGTTCAGACACTGGCGTGGTTGCATATTAACGGTGTCTTTCACCCGGACGGTCAAGTCAAGAATTATGCAGTAACTTCATTTGGTAAGGTAGGGATTATTGATACAGAAAATATGACCACTCGACCGTTGTTACACTCGGATACGATAACCTTGGCGCGCCAAGACCTAGAAAAGCTTCTAAAATCTTTGATTGTTGAAGAGCAGGAAGCCGGCAAAATTTTTGGCGTTGGCATGCTGGCCCGCATGCCGGCAGCTGAACTCCGGGCCTGCTGCCAAGAGCTGGTCGTTTTGCCCTATACTGACGCCTTAACTTGGTTAAGCGAGCTCGAAGGGGTAAACCCCGATCAAGCCGCGGTGCTCTTTAATGCCCTTATTGATTACGCTGCTACCGACGTTGAGTGGCCAAGTAACTTAGTCGCCTGAGGTCAAATATCATGTATCACATGCTTGACAGAGGTCATACCCTTCTGTACTATGAATCTGCTATTTAGCACTCTCATACTCTTAGTGCTAATTCCCATGAAACTAACGGAGGTAACAGATGGCAGTAAACATTCAGCCCTTGGCCGACTATGTGGTCGCTCAAGCCGAAGAAGCCGCAACCAAAACCGCCAGCGGCTTGTACTTACCTGACAATGCCCAGGAAAAACCTAAGACGGCTAAAGTAGTGGCCGTGGGCACAGAAGCCAAGCAGGTAAAAGTTGGCGATCGGATTATTTATAAAAGTTACAGCACGACCGATGTCAAAGTCGGCAGCGAGGAATACATTCTTGTCAAAGAAGAAGATATTCTCGCCACCCTAAAGTAGGAGGAATGAATGGCTAAGAAAGTATTTTATGACGATGATGCTCGGCGCCGAGTGCTCGGTGGAGCTCAAATTTTATATGATGCCGTAAAAACCACGATGGGGCCGAAGGGTCGCAATGTGGTGATTAGTAAGAGTTTTGGCAATCCGACGGTCACCCATGACGGCGTCACAGTCGCTAAAGGCGTGGAGTTGGCCGACGTTGACGATGAAACGCTTGGCTACAAGGTTGGTGCCGAACTCATTAAGCAAGCCGGGTCTAAAATGAACGACGTGGCCGGTGACGGCACAACCACCGTAACTGTTTTGACCTATCACATGCTCAATGAAGCCAACAAATTG
>CAYTTW010000028.1:0-10886 GCA_964441005.1 uncultured Candidatus Saccharibacteria bacterium
GCGCATATTGTTGACTCGCCGCATACGATATTAAACCCGGAGGAAAAACTACTTAAACGGAAAGGTAACGATAGTCACCTGCAGATGCTTACTATAACAGAGAAATTCATTTATTCCTAATTGCATAGTTGTGGATCTCGGCTGTTAGTCAGCCACGAAGTATAAAGGCGCCAGTGGTTACCCAATACATAATTGCCGCTACAAGAACGCGTTGGATAATTCCGCGCCAATCATCAAACAGCACTATGCTTGGTAAACCGAGGGCAGTTACTGCACCTCCTGCTAGTAAAGAAACTGAGATTACCAAGCGCATGTTACTTAGGGCAAAAGCAATTTGTAGAAAGGCCTGGATGACAACGGAGGCGATAAAAATTAGGCCATGAAGCTGGCCAATAAAAGTATGTTGTCCGATGCGGTCGGTTGGAAATAATCCTAGTAACAAGAGGCTAATTCCCAGTACCCATATGCCAATTTTTATAAGATAAGCATTTCGTATATTGATTGGCGTGGCATTCCTTGTTACGTAGGCTAGAGCAATTATTAATAAACCGCAAAGAATAAAGTTTATGGTCTGCAAGTAGCCATAATTGCCGTGCACCAAGTAACTTATGGTGCTGTGTTGCTGACTGTAATTTGCCGAGATAAAACCTATAAGTAATGAGGCGAACAAGAATAAAAATGGCGCCAGCGCACATAGAGCAAAAAGCATAACCCTATAGTACCTTGAAGATTGTCGTAAGACCTACTGAAGGTCATTTGGCAGCGAGGGTAGGAGGGCGGACTTATCGCTTTTTCTTAGGAGCCGGTTTTGAATTTTGTTTCTTTAAGCGCCACAACAAAAGCCCAACAAGATAAATTGCAAGCAGTGTAATTAGCAAAATAAATAGGCTGCTGTTGCTTTTTGATACGCTTTTGCCATTTTTGGAAACCTGCTCAGCTTGGCCTGGTAGATTAGTCTGGTTGGCAGGTGGGGTAGTTTGCTGGGCCCCGCCATTTTGATTTGGATTGATTACAACTTCGAAGTCTGTTTCAGCACTAAGGGTGCTACCATTGGCCATTTGGCTGGCGGTGATTGAATTAGGGCCTGGCCGAGAACTACCCGGAACGGTGAAAGTGGTGCTAAATGTTCCTTTAGCGTCAGCCGTTGCTTGAGAGATAGGGCTACCGTTCATGAGGATTGAAATTGAGCCACAAGATGCGCAAAAGCCTTGACCGGAAACCGTAGCTTGCGAAAGCGGCGCGCCGTAACTTGGGTTGATCGCAATACCGGCATCTGCATAAACCCTTGGCGCAATTATCATTAAAAATGCCAGGACAGCAATAACGTAACTGGCCACTCTCTTTAAGTCTTGTGTCAGAGTCATTTACTTAAAGAATACTCCTCAGGGCACCAGTTCACTATAAGGCGCATATATTATTGCAACTTGGTAGCGGGTAGGACAGCGGGCTTCGCCCTTCTCCACTCGCAAATGCTCGAAGTAAACTTCTGCGCGTTTGCTCGCTACGCCGAACCTACGACCACACCCAAGCAAAGCTTGGGCTAGTCGCAGAACCGCGTCCTGCCAGAATAGCCAAGAAAAAAGCCCGACACAGGGTCGGGCATTTTTCTTGGTAGCGGGGGCAGGACTCGAACCTGCGACCTCATGGTTATGAGCCATGCGAGCTGCCGCTGCTCCACCCCGCGTCGTCGGCGCAAGTTGATTAGCTGGCCAGCCGACGAGCCAAAACAAGTTTGCGCTCCTCGGCAGTCCAACCATGAACTGCGCCTCCTCTCAATTTTGCAAACAGCTATGCTTGGTTTACAAAATTGTAAAAGACAAATTATTAAGGCTCATACTTCTTAAACAGAAGTTAGAGCGTGGAAATTGTAACAGATTGGTTAACTTCTTACAAGCGATGGTTCCCGCTCATGTTTGCAATCGAGATAACAGCTTAGGTAAGGGAGTTTGCCAAGCTAAAATTTTTATGCTAATATAACCATATTGTTTTAAATGATGCCGGGTTAGTGTGCCAACAAGTTACTCGATTTCATTCTGACAGTGAGTAACAAACTAATCAAAGGATCATTTTTTAATGTCATACTCTTATCGTTCCAGCCGAACGTCATCGGTTGCCAGCCGCTATGGGCGGACTAGAACTGGACAGCGCAAAGTAGGCCGCGGTAAAACACAGTATATCGACCCGCAGCGGTTTATCGCAGCGGCTACGGCGGCTAACGTTGCCAGTTACGAACCACAATATTTATTTACTGATTTTGAGCTGGGTGAACTATTGCAGCGCAATTTGGTAGGTAAGGGCTACACTATACCCTCACCTATTCAAGACCAGACCATTCCGCTTGGTTTACAGGGCAAGGATGTCATTGGTATGGCTGGTACTGGCACCGGCAAAACGGCCGCCTTTGCTCTGCCAGTACTGCAGCGCTTGATGACTGATCGTCACGCTAATGCTTTAATTATTGCGCCAACACGAGAGCTGGCTCAACAAATAGAAGCCGAGTGCCGCGAACTTGCCAAGGGGAGCGGTCTGACCGGCGCCATCCTCATTGGTGGCACTAATATGATGCCCCAACTGCGTGACCTCCGAGCCCGACCGCGCATCGTAATTGGTACACCGGGGCGTATTAAAGATCATATGCAGCGCGGCACGCTAAAATTATCAGACTTTAATTTAGTTGTATTGGATGAAGTCGACCGTATGTTGGACATGGGCTTTGTCCAGGACGTCAAAGAAATTGTTAGTCAAACGAGCCCAGCACGGCAGTCGTTCTTTTTCTCAGCCACGGTTGATAGTAAAGTTGAAAATCTCATCCAGAGTTTTGCCCACGACCCCATAACTATTTCGGTCAGCAGCAGTGCCGCCAGTGAAAATGTGCATCAGGACGTGGTGCGCTACCGGGGCAATATCGATAAGCTAGACCGCCTCCATGATTTACTGCTCAAACAAGAAGTTAGTAAAGCGATTGTCTTTGATGAAACCCAGCGCAGCGTGGAGCGTCTCAGCAAAGAACTCGTGCAACGCGGGTTTAACGCCGAGGCTATTCACGGTGGCAAGTCGCAGGGCCAACGCCAAAGGGCGCTGAGCAAATTTAAGAAGAGTGAAGTAAATATACTCGTGGCCACTGATGTGGCGGCCCGTGGGATTGATGTTGTCGACATCACGCACGTCATTAATTATTCGGTACCCAAGGCCTACGATGACTATATTCACCGCATTGGCCGGGCTGGTCGTGCCGGCCAAATCGGCTATGCCCTTACATTCGTCACTAACTAAATCAGGAAGCATACTATGTCAAAAGATAAAGGTCGCAAAGAGCTCAAGAAGCCAAAGCAAGCTAAGGTTAAAGATTAGTCTTGGACTGCTAGAGGTTGGACCTCTAGCAATTGGTAAAGTTTGCTAGCTGCTTTTTATTCTAGATGCCACACGGGACGGGGGTGTTCGTCAACGAGTCGAGCACTGAGCGCGAGCCGTCCGACAGCAATGAACTGGTTGATCATTTCCTGGTGCATATCTAATGCTTCCTGGCGGTCATACGACATAACCGGCACACTTACTAAAAAGTCAGCTAGGGTACCAATGTCTTCCATGGTATTGGGTAGTACTTCCCCGTTGAGCATTCGTAAACGATCCCATAATTGATCAACTGTTTTGAACTGAAATTGCGTGAGCAAAGCCGGGTCAACTGCTCCAACCAATGATTGGCCAACACTGCTACGAACCAACTTACTGGCAAAGCCGGCGCGCCGAAGCAAGTTTCTAAAGTCAATGTGCTCTAAGTCGTGACGGCGGGCTTCGGCTTCATTTTGGGCTAGTGTGTATGGCGCAGTTGGAGGCAGAACTGCCGGCCAAACTTTGGCCGTAATGAACTGCGCGGCTCGGCGTCCATAACCGTCATGGTGGGCCGCAAATAGCTCCGGGAAATGATGATAAAACACATCATTGACCCAAATGTCCGCCAACGGATTTTCTATCATGCTTAGTAACCTAACTTTGTCTTCTGGACCCTCATAGGTAAACCCAGCAAATGACGGATCAATTTTCTCTGCCAAATGTAAGTGACATAGCTCGTGCACAAAGCTCGCCAAATACGGACGCTGCGGGTTAAAGGCTATTAGATCAGCCGTCTCAACATCGCCATGGTAAAAAACATTGTGCTCCCCGTCTTCAGGGTTAGTTCTGGCAGCAATGAGGCTATTGTGCCGTACATACTCGATTGGCTTTTCCAGTTCTAGCGTGTCAATGTACGGCTGCAGTTTTTGACTAATTTCCACGGCGCTGCTCCTCGCGTTGCTGAATGACCTCACTTACTTCGGCCACCATGGCGAGTATTCGATACGCGGCCGGGCGCCACTCTCGGCGATAGCCATCACAAACATTTGGCGTGCATAGGCCGGAAACAACTTTCTGAGAATTCGCGAGAGCCAGTTCGGCAATTTTGGCAATGCCTGGTTGCAGTGGTGGCTCTAGCACAACCACGTCATCAACTTCCATATCCCAAATGGTGTCGATGGGTGTAATGAGACGGCTTAAGGACCGCGCTTTTTCGCGCTCTTCCTCGGTTGGCTCTTTGACTACCTGGCTCAACGGGCCCCAATTGCGCAGTTGGGCGGTTATACCAAAGACTTCTGACAAGTTACGTGCTTCTTGGCGCGAGAGAATTACATTATTTCCTTCAAACTCCATCAGAGTTCCTTTCGTTACCTTACTTGACTAGTGTAGGAAAAAAGGGTATTGCATGCTTGACGCCAAAATGATAAAATAATGACGAACTAAAGGTGTTAAGTTTTAGATGAGTTCAAAAATGTCATTTGCCCACGCACAACTTGAAGCCATCAACCGAAACATCGAGGCCGGCTTAACGACGTCGGTGATTGGCATCCCTGGCTGTGGTATTTCGGTCTTTATGAAACAACTAGCGCTTCAGCCATTTGGCAAAATGATCTACGTGGATGTCTTCAGCCTGCCGGCGCTGACCGGCCAAGAATTTTTTGCAAACTTGCTGGAACAATTGGGTGGCAATAGCCATAGCAAAAACACTCTAGAACTCGTGCATGGCTGTCTAGACCAGTTGAAAGAACTGATCAAACAGCCCGAAAAGATTGTGTTTGTCATCAGTGGTTTTGATAAATTGGCCGGCGATTTTAGCGCTGACTTTTTCCGCTACGTACGCAGCCTGCGCAGTGTTGACCAATCCAAAGTTATTTTTGTCTTTGGCATTTGCCGCCGGCTGGAAGTCATCTTGCCCTCGGAACTCACCAACCTAGACCTGCGCTTGTTCTCCAACGTGTATCACCTCAAACGCTACAGCGAGTCAGACTTACGCTTCTTGCTCGATACCTACGGGCCAAAAATAACTGTGGACGATAAAACCTTCCAACAATTTGTGAAACTAAGCGGTGGTCACTTCCAATTTTTGCAATTGCTGCTGCAGTCTGAATATCGGCAATCGCCGACGGATGATCCGTTTATTAAGCTGTGTTTTGAAAACATTTGGTCGCACTTTTCGACCAGTCAAAAAGCGACTGTGCGTAAGTTAGCCATGGACGGCAAGCTGACCAAAGTCGATGACTACCTAACCAATGTGGGCATTGTGACGAAAGTTGATGATGGCTACCAATTCTTTTCGCCGTTATTTGCCGACTGTGTGCGGGCTTTTAGCGCCCCCAAGCTACCAATCAAAGAACGACGCTTGCTGGCCGTACTTAAAAAGAATCAAGGTCACATTGTTAGTAAGCGTGATATTTACGATGCCATTTGGCACGGTGACGAGATTGGCTCGGAATGGGCCCTCAACGCCCTGATGTACCGTTTGCGTAAGCATCCGGCATTTATTGCCCAGCGCTATACCATTGAAAACAATAAAAAACTGGGCTACACCTTAACAAAAAGCTGATAATCTTCGTTGCTATCAATTTTGACTAAACACTACTTTTATGGTAGTATTTACATCAATGAGCGAGGCTGGCTCCAAACCAGAACAAGAAGTGCGCAAAGAACAGTGGCTTGGCCAACTGGCAGATTTTATTATTGAAGCGGGCCACCACGGTTGGGCTGCCGAAGCACCAAAAGTAGAAGCTCCTCAGCGGCCTGGCTTTAAAGAGTTGGCCTACGAACGCGGTGAGTGGGTGTACCGCGACAGTTACGCTGGTTACTATATGGGCCCTGGTAGTTCGGTAGTGTACTTCCGCGACAAACCGGTGTGGTATATGTCATACGGTGGCGACGGACAGAGACCCGAGTTTTATGACAAAGCCAAAGAGACCTACGCCTTTTTACGCCGTGCCCTCATGCAGCCGGAACCTGACCTGCCCATTCGTGGGCCCCGGTCTTTGCAGGAAGATGATGGTCGTAAGGTGTATTGGTTTGATTACAAAGGCACTCTCGCCAACGCCAGTTGGAATGAGATGATATTACTCGATCACTTGCAAGTTTTTGGCCAGCGCGGCGAAGTGGGCTTGATTATTGATAAAGATGAAAACCGCCTGCCGGTTTACCCGTGGGATTTATAAGACTATGCAAGTAGCCATTACGGGAGCGAGTGGCAAAGTTGGGCAAGCGCTCATTGAGCAGCTCGACCCGGCTCAGTTTGCCATGACGCCCCTCGATCTGCCTGAACACGACGCCAGCAATTATGAGGATCTAGCGGCAGCTACCCTTGGCCATGACGCTTTGATTCATTTGGCTTGGAAAGATCTAGGCGTTGACTCGGTCGACCCTGCTAACGGCATCATGTACGAAAATGCCTATAAGGCCGCCATTGCCAACAATATTGGGCTAGTTATTATGGCCAGCTCTAACCATGCCCGCGACCACAATGAGCGTGAAGCCGATGGCAAAATTCGCTACACGGGCAAGGTGGAAACGGCCAACAATGTCTATGGCGTTGAGAAGCAAAAGATGGAAGCTATGGGCCGCTTTTATGCCGCCCGCCATAACCTGAGTGTTCTATGCCTGCGTATTGGCAACGTCAACGCCGAAGATAAGCCGCGTCCCAATGACTCGCCAACGCGTTGGCTAAGCCACCGTGATTTTGGACGGCTGGTAACACTCGCCCTTCAGGCCAACTTCCCGCCCGGTCACTTTGAAGTATTGTACGGCGTCAGCCGACAATCGGTCTTTGACTGGACAAACTCTTTTGGTTACGAACCTCAAGACGCGGCAGAGTAAAAACCGTTTTGGTTCTATCGATTAATGCTTATTATTTAGGTACTCTAAAAGTATGCATAAGAAACAAAAAGGCTTTGCGATAGTTGAAGGTTTGCTCATTGTGGTGATTGTGGCCATCGTGGGGCTTGTTGGCTGGTATGTTTGGAAGGCCAAAACCACTTCAGGTGCCACTCACCAATCAGCAGCTGCCGTCGAGCAAGCTCCTAAACCTTCGTTATTTGACCACATCGTGATTATTGTCGAAGAAAACAGAGGCTACAAAACCATTATGGAATCAGCTGATGCTCCTTATATTCATGACTTGGCGGCGACATATGCCCAGGCGAATAATTATTCTGCTGTTTTTCGCCCTAGTTTACCGAATTACCTGGCGATGACGGCGGGTACCAACGGGAACATTACCAGCAACTGCACACCCTCTGAGAGCTGCACCATAACAGGCAATACTCTTGTTGACGAAATAGAAGCCAGTAACCGCACCTGGAAAGGCTACATGGAGAGCATGCCGAGTGCTTGCTCGCTTCAAAACTCCGGCAATTACGCTGTCAAGCACAACCCCTTTGCCTACTTTAAGCAACTGACAGATAACCAAAAGCGCTGCCAAGCGCACAACGTGCCACTAGACCAGTTATATACAGACCTCTCCTCCAATCAGCTGCCAAACTATGCCTTTATCACGCCGAATTTATGCAGCGATATGCATGATTGTTCCATAAAGAGCGGCGATGCCTGGCTGGCCAACCTCGTACCAAAAATTCTTGACGCTCCTTCGTTCAAAACAAAGCGCGCTGTGCTTATAGTAACCTGGGACGAGGCCGAGGTGGGTGACAGCGGAAACCACATTCCAACCATCTTAGCCGGCCCGGTAATCAAAAAAGGCTACACATCAACCCAAGCATATACGCACTACTCCCTGCTTCGAACAATCGAGAAAGCCTGGCAGCTTCAGCCGCTCACCGAAAACGATAAGGCTGCTGCTCCATTAGACGAATTCTTTAGCAATTAAGCTTACTATTGCTTAACAAAATACAAATAAACTAATGATGAACGTAAATGACTTGACCAGTGAGATCATCGGTATAACTGGCGGCAACCATCTCCCATAATATGTGCACATATTGCTAATGGTCAGTCTCTAGCAGAGGTGGGTTTGGTAATAAGTTCAATGCATTACTCTGCTATGATGTGTTGGTGAAATTATTCCATAGAATCAAAGTCAGTAATAAAAAAGATTATGTGCCAGAGCGGATTTATCAGCGGCGCTGGTGGATACTGGCCGTACTATGTTTGTCGCTGCTGATTGTGATGATTGGCAATACCTCGTTGAATGTGGCGCTGCCGATTTTGAGCCGTGACTTGCACGCCTCTAACTCACAACTACAGTGGATGGTTGACGCCTACTCATTGGTATTTGCTGGACTGTTGTTTACAGCTGGCGCTTTTGGCGACCGTTTTGGGCGGAAGGGGATTTTACAGGCCGGCATGTTGTTGTTTGGCTTGGCCTCGGCTTACTCGGCCTTTTTGGCCAAAAGTGCCGGCGGCGTAATTGGGGCGCGGGCGGCTATGGGCTTGGCCGGCGCTATGATTATGCCCGCCACATTATCAATAATTACTAATGTTTTTCCACCCAAAGAACGCGCCAAGGCGGTTGGCATTTGGGCTGGCATAACCGGCATTGGCGTTGCTATTGGACCAATTATGACTGGCTTACTATTGGAACACTTTTCTTGGCATTCGGCTTTTACGATCAATCTACCGGTCATAGCTATTGGCATTTTGGCGGCCGGCTTGCTGGTGCCGCGGACGGCGGATCCGGAGCATGCCAGCCTGGATCCTGTGGGCGGCATTCTCTCAACAGCCGGTTTGGTAGCCTTGGTCTACGCCATTATTGAAGCACCAGCCCATGGTTGGCTGGGTGGCAGTACGCTAGGAATCGGCGGTGCTGGGTTGGCGGTACTGGCTATTTTTGTCTGGTGGGAACTGCGCATCAAGCACCCCATGCTCGATGTACGTTTGTTCAAAAACCCAGCCTTTGGTATTAGTGCCCTCTCGCTGACGCTCGTCTTCTTTGCCCTGCAAGGCATGTTTTTTAGCTTTGCCCTCTTTTTACAACTGATACACGGCTACTCGCCACTTTCGGCTTCAATCCGCATGCTGCCCGTAGCGGCCACGCTGACAGTCGCCGCGCCTTTATCCACGCCCTTGGCGACGCGTTTTGGAAAGCGCTTGGTGGTAGCCTGCGGCATGTTGACTGTTTCGCTTGGTACCTTGCTCGTCTCCACCGTTGGCATTACTGCGCCCTATAGCCGCCTGGTGTTGGGCATGGTCGTGCTGGCAGTTGGTATGGGTCTGGCCATGTCACCAACAACCGATTTGCTGATGTCGGCAGTGCCAAAAGCTCGGGCGGGCATGGGCTCAGCCATGAATGACACCACCCGTGAATTAGGGGGCGCCTTGGGCATTGCTGTGCTTGGTAGTCTACTGGCCTCGGCTTACGCCTCAAAAATTGCCACGGCCATTAGTGCGCTACCCGCTGCTGCCAAGCAAGCAGCCGCTTCATCCCTGGCTGGCGCCCTGGTAGTGGGCAGTCAAATTGGGGGCAAAGTTGGCAATGATTTAATTGCAGCGGCCAAAACGGCCTGGATGAGCGGCTTCCACCGCTCACTGATTGTCGGCGCCAGTATTATTGCGGTCGCGGCCGTGGTAGCCTACCTTGGCTTGCCCGACCGAGCAGCCGACGCCATCCCAGAAGAAGGCAACTTTGAAGTTGAAGAACTAGACCCGGCAATTGTTACCGAAACGACCACTGATTAATTTAATCATCAAATTATAAGCTAGCTGGCAATCCGAAAGCAGGAAGAGTTTTGCAAAAGGGCCATTAAGCCTTCACGCTTCTAATCAACATGCACGAGGACGGACCCGGTGCATGTCTGGAGCCCGCGTTTATAGGTGCTCATGCTTGCGTTTGTGTAAATTCGGTTTCAGAATACTGCCAAGGGAGTAACAATGGCGAGTGATGAGGAAATACTGGGGATTCACTATGGCGCCCGTGTAGACGGTGTGGGCTGGCTGCACTGGGCTGAAACTGGTGTGTCAACGACTGATCCTATGCCCAATGATGCCCAAACGTTTGGAGAATTTAGCGTTGGGCTCGACAAGCTGCGCTGGACGAAACACTATGGTCTGCCGGAAGGTGAAGCTGGCAGCCATCGGTTCAAAATGGAACTGAGGCTCGATGAGCCGTTTAGAGACTCAGGAGCTGAAAACGTTAACATTACTGCAGACATTGAAGGTATCAGAACCGAACATCTGGCCTTTGATAGTGAAGGTGCAAGCGATAAACGCCTGCCCGTTTGGTTTTTAGACTACTTACATGACTTACGAACGGAGGTGGGTGCAGCTGATTTATGGTGCTTCTATGAGTGTGAAACTGTCGAGAACGGTAGCCCATTCCGCTTAGAAATTGACGTTAGCTACGGGCAACACCTGATCAACGATCCAAGCCTCTTCCTGGAGAGCACTGCCAAACAGCTCGCCCGCTTTGCCAACATGGCGAGTTTACTACCTCAGCTCGAGCAAGCCTATCGTAGTCAAGATGCCGTAGCCTGTTATCGTTTACTTGAAGAGGTTCCTTACGGAGCCACATTAGATATTGATAAAGCTGTTTTTCAGTTGGTACCAGCCCTGCCAGAAGAACGAGAGCTCATGGCTGACAGTTT
>CAYTTW010000029.1:0-9915 GCA_964441005.1 uncultured Candidatus Saccharibacteria bacterium
ATACTTCCAGCCAATTTGTAGGCGATGGATAATGCCAAGTTTTTCAAATAGCTCAGTCGTGCGGTAGACGCTGGCGCGGTCTACTTGATTCTCTAGCCGGCCAATCAAATCGTTCATGCTGAGTGATTCTTGGCTAGAAAGAACAGCAAAAACAGCCTGGCGCGGTCTCGTAAGGCTATAGCCCTTGGCTTTCAAAACTGTTGCAAGTGTCGGAATTTCTGCGACCATGGCGCATATTATAGCTCAATTTGCGACAAATTTGCAATAAAATACGATTCGCTCTAGACTGCTGGCTATGAGAACCATCTTAGATATTGGCCAAGCGGGGGCTGAGCATATTGATATGACAACCCCAAGGCCCGAAATAACCATGGCTGGCCTTGCGCCATACTTAGGGATAGTTGCTAAGTTGCCAACCGAAAAATTGCCTGTAGAAGTTGATTCTGGAGTACAAAAAGACATTGAAGTCTATAACTTGCGCCTAAGTGATCCGAAACAATTTGAGTTAGTGCATCGTTTGGCATTATATGAACCAATGGTATATGCCAAGCAAGGTAGTCGAGTTGTTATGGGGATGGCGTCACCAAATTATGATACACACGGTGAGCAGCGCCAAGCTTCAATTAAAATCTTGCCCTTACAGACGCCATACCCGTTGGTGATGAAGACCAGCCAGACGGTAGAACCCGATGCTCGGATGGCAACAATGCTGGCCGGAGCTGCTCGCGCCGAGGGGAAGGAGAGTGGTAGTCATCAAGTGCCCGTGGCCCAAGACTACGAGCATAAACTGACAATGTACGGCGCTGTATCGCTTGGTCGAGCAACGATTTTGGATGACTCGCGAAGTCAACATGTTAATCACAAGGTAAAAGCTGTTAGCTCTGTCGCTCGTGGTCTGACAGACGGCCAATTAGGGAATATCTTTCAACCGGGGAGTTCCGAAACGGCTGAATTTACCGGCTATGGTATGCCGATGTTTTTCTACCCTGGTCGCATAACTGCTGAAGATGCGATTTATCTTCCTAAAAGCTTTGTTGATAGTGAGCTAGGTTTTGGTGTGCATTACGCTGATGCTGCACGCATTGCCTACGGTGCGACTTTGCAGATTCTGTATACCCGACAGGGCGAAGCGGCAGTGACCAGCCAAATTAATCGTCTGGCGAAGGCGGCCTAATGGAAACCTTGCAGGAACTCTCTCCAGAAGCCTTTGCAGCCCAGTTTGATGCTCAATACTTTGCTGACTACGAAAAACAACTCGAAACTATCAGCGTTGAGGAGCAGGCGGCAATAGCGCTGGCTGATGTTCTAACGGTTAAAAAAGCCGATGGGGCAGAGAAGTCCTACGAAGAATTGAAGAGTGAGACACAGACTTTCTTTGCGAACGAGTGGGTGCAATCAAACGAAGCTGTAATGAATTATGCGGCAGCCCAGTTTGCGGCTGCATGCATGGGTCATGTCCATGGCAGCGAGCTTGCCCGAGACGAAGTGCTTAGTTCCGTTTTTGATAAGGGAGTTAGTGTGCTCTTTGATGGACATGAGTTAGGGAACACACATCATTCTGCTGACCAGGATCATACATCTGATGACGATGATGAGGAGGACTCACCTCGTCATCGAGAGCGGCGCCTGTCGAGAGTTGGCCACAAAGCTGCTGGCTGGTTTCGAAAACGCCGTGGCTAAGCTACACTTGGGTTAATGCTCGTCATAATTTTGTCTGTTTCGACATTTTTTTCAACATTGCTCGGCGGACTCTTTGCCCTCAAAAACCGCGATCGTTTGCACCGTATCTTAGGATATACTGCCGGCGTATTGCTCGGAGTTGTCGCCTTTGACATATTGCCTGAAATTTTTAAGACACTGCAGGCACGAAAGCTCAGTGCAACCGGGCCAATGGTGGCGCTGGTCATCGCCTTCTTGTTATTTCACTTGATCGAGAAAAGCATCCTTCTCCACCATGCCAGTGAAGCAGATTATGGCCAGCATCATCACCCACAAGTTGGCGTATTGTCAGCCCTGGCGTTATCAGGACATAGCTTCTTAGATGGCGTGGGAATCGGTCTCGGCTTTCAAGTTAGCACTACAGTTGGTATTGCCGTGGCCATTGCAGTCATTGCCCACGATTTTTCAGACGGGCTGAATACGGTCAGCTTAATGCTCGTCCATCGTAACAATAAGCGCAAAGCGCTCATGCTACTACTGCTCGATGCCACAGCTCCCGTCTTGGGGGCGGTTTCCACACTGCTATTTCGACTTCCGGAAGCCGGACTCATACTTTACTTAGGTTTTTTTGCCGGCTTTTTACTCTATATTGGCGCCAGCGAAATTTTGCCGGAGGCTCATAGCAAACACTCCTCGTATGGCACCATTCTGCTGACGATTACGGGGGCGCTCTTTATGTTCGTTGTCACTCGTTTCATCTAAAACTGCTAAAATAAGCACATGCTTATAGCGGTGATTATTTTGGGAGCACTGTGTGCCGTATTGCTGGTAGTAGTGTTGCGCAAAAATGCTAGTACGGCGGACGCTGGCAGTGCCATGTTGATCAAGCAGGATCTCACCATTCTGACCGAAAGCGTCACCCAGCTCCGGGAAGGCCTGCACTCGCAAATTAATGAGCGCATGGACAAAAGCCATCAACAAATGGCCCAGCAATTTGAACAGAGTGCCAAAATCATCAAGGATGTGACTCAAAAACTAGCTGAACTGGAAAAAACCAACCAGCAAGTTGGTGATATCGCCGGTGAGCTGAGGGTACTCCAAACTGTGCTGACCAACCCCAAACAGCGAGGTGTGCTCGGCGAGTATTACTTGAGCCAAGTTCTGGAAAATGTGCTACCGCCCGATCGCTTTGAGATGCAGTATAAGTTTAAAAACGGGGATATTGTTGATGCAGTCATTAAACTTGACGCCAAAATTTTGCCCATAGATAGCAAGTTCACACTCGAAAATTACAATCGTTTAATTGAAGAGCACGACAAAGTGCGCAAAGATGTGCTGATAAAAGCTTTCAAGACCGATCTAAAAAATCGGATAGACGAAACGGCTAAGTACATACGCCCGCGCGAAGGCACCATGGACTATGCCTTTATGTTTATCCCGAGTGAGGCTATTTATTACGACTTACTCATTAACAAGGTTGGTGCCACCGGAACCAGTGCGCGGGACCTACTGGAGTATGCCTTTCGGGAAAAGTGCGTCATTATCGTCAGCCCAACCACCTTTATGGCCTACTTGCAGACAGTGCTGCAAGGACTGCGCGCCCTCAACATTGAGGAACAGGCCAAGGAGATCCAAGTACGCATTGGCCAATTAGGCCGCCACCTGGGCAGCTACAAAGGCTATATGCAAAAACTGGGCAATAGTTTGGGCGCCACGGTGAACCACTTTAATTCAGCTAGTAAAGAGTTCAAAAAAGTCGACACCGATATTTATAAAATTGCTGGCTCGACTATGGATGCCGAGGCTACGCTGCTCGATCGTCCCAGCGCCGAAGACGAATAGTTAGGCAACTACTTCTAGCGCGGTTCGCAGTGCGACACTTCTGTTTTGTGTGCCATGGTGGGCTTGTCGGGCCGTCCACCACAGCACTGCGTTCAACCCAGCTTGTTTAGTTACAAAACGCCGATGTGTTTGGACACCTTGACCTTCCATTTTAGCCATAATGGCGCGGCGCAGACCAGTTACGGCTAGGCGCTGGACTTGCTGATAATTGCCTTCGGCCAGTTCTAGAGCGGCCCAGCATTTAACCAGCATGGTGCCATAGCGATCCCACGCCCAACCGACGTGTTGATTTCTGAGGATCATATCACCCTGCTCATAGTAATTGCGGGCCCGATCAACAGTGGGTTGGTCAACGGGCCTTCCGGTCAGCTGGCCGCGTGTAATCCGCAGCGTGAGTAAGCGCCCGCCGAGTAAATAGGGATTGCCGGCCAATTCGCGCTGAGCCCTTGGATAATCGCTCTGAAAGGTACCAGACTTGGTATGTGGTGCGGCCTCAAAGCTCCTCTCGAGCCAGAAGTCTGCCATATCGGATGGGCGTTGGTCACGTTCCGCCTGGAGTGCCAGCTTGGCGGCTGCTTCCAGGCTGGCCGTGGGATCAACGCGCTGGACTTCAGCCGTTTGCCCCAGCACATAGGCTGCCGAGGCACACTGCATAGCCTGCCCAGCTTCAGTCGCAACATTGGTTTGACTGTTGGCCAGCAATTCGCGGACCGGCTTTTCTAAGTACTCTGCAGGGAAAAAGACTCCAAAGCCTGTCATACCACAACTCCAAATTTAGTTCTCAACAACTATATTATATAACAATGATATTAGCTTTGCAGTAAATCAATGGTCAACGCCGCTGTCCATGAGAAATTATCAGCCCCCGCTGGCTCGCCGGTAAGCGGCGAAAAATACTCAAAAGCGCCGCCAGTGGCGACCATTTCAATCGATTGATCGGCAATTTGTTTGGCTTCTTGGTGGTAGCCGTAGCGCTGGAGGCCGTCGATAATCAGCCAATTGGTATTCAGCCAGCTTGGTCCTTGCCAAAATTCCAGGGGCTGAAAGACCGGCGAATTAATGGGCACACTCGGCACCGGAAAAGTCGTGCCAAATAGATGAGTATCGTGCAGGAGTTGCACCAGTTGTTTGGCGCGTTCCTTGCTAATACAGCCGGCGTAGAGGGGTAGAAGCGTGGCGATAGTCGGTTCATCGAGCAGTTTATGGGTTACAAAATTGCGCGAATAGTACTGTGAAGAATACGGATCCCAAAACTGCTCGAGTGCAACTTCAGTTTTGTGCATTTTTTCTAGGAGTTCCGCTGGCAGCGGTCGCTTAATAGTCTCGGCAATATTTCGCAAGTGATGGTTGGCTCGAATAAAGATGCAGTTAAAATTGAGATCCTCAATGGCCAGTAGTGAGTGGGTTAAAATGCGATCAATATCATAGGCTTTACGACGAAGTCGGCGCTGAATGCTGTAGAGCGCCAGTAGATCAATGGCCTGAGCGCGCTGACTGGCCGGCACGTAGTGCGTATCGCGCCGCAGAAGGTTAATCAGAAAGTCGAGGTTGAGCTTATCGATTGCCCGTATCCAGAGGGCCAGCTGGTGTTGGTGGAGCTCATCCATCCACGGCGGGGTGTTGTCGAGCCCCGTTTCCCAGGGGTGAATTTGCAGAATAGTACCTTCCTCGTGTGGATCGCGGTCGGCATAGAGCCACTGATGGTAGGCCAGGAGAGGGGTGAATACGGTTTGGTACCAGGTGCGTCGTTCGGCTGTTTTGAGCTTTTCACCAACGCGCACGACCGCCTCGGCCAGCATGGGTGGCTGCGTAATGCCGCTGGTGGCTACTTTATCGGGAGCATTGGCATTCAGCCAACTGCGCCAGACGTTTCGATCGCGGCGGTGCTCGTCATGATCGCTAAAGATGATGTGCGGCAACATGCCGTTGGCCCACTGCCCCCGCAACAAACTCAGTATCTCTTTTTGAGCCCGCTCGACATTGTTATGGCGCAGGCCAATGGCAATAAAACAGCTGTCCCACAACCACTGGTGGGCGTAGAGCCCAGCGGCTGGAATGGTGAATGAACCTTGATCGTTCAGCTCCAGGACTGTCTGTAAAGAGTCAATGAGGTCTTGTTTGTTTGCCGGCTTGGCCATGTCCTCAGTATAGCGTACCGGAAACTGCTTAAGCTTGCACCCAGCTGCCGACCAGTTTAGGCTATGGGCAAAGGAGTAGCCAATGAGTGAGGCAGAAACGCTAACGATTCCCTATGGTCTCATTAACATGCACGTGCATTTGCGTGAGCCAGGGGCAATTCACAAAGAGACTTTTGAAACCGGCACCAAGGCGGCCATTGCCGGCGGCATTGTGGTGGCTTATGACATGCCCAATAATTATCCCGATAAGTTCATTCCCAGAACTCACTCTAGTATGGTTTACAAACGGGCCCTCGCCCGCGGCCAAGCCTACACCGACCTTGGTTTCTACTATCGCTATCAGCCAAATTTTAATAATGAAGGCACCTTTCCCCATGTGGCGCGCCTGGCCAGCGGGCTCAAGACCTATCTGGAAATTAGCACCGGCCAAAGCGAGGCCGAAGCCCCGCGTGACTGCCAACCCGGCTGGCAAAGGTGGCACGAAGTAGCTAGTCCAAACCAACCAATTATTCCGCACGTGGAAGATGAAAGCGTTGAAGAAGCTATAGCGGTCGCCGCCGAAATTGGTCACCCCATCCATATTCCGCACGTCAACAATCGCTTTGTGCTCGAAACCATTATGAAGTCGCGGCAAAAATATCCCGATGTTCAAATTACCTGTGAAGTTGCGCCGCACCACCTAACGATGACGCAAGATGATGTGGCCCAACTGGGCTGGTACGCGCGTATGAAGCCGTGGCTGGGCACCCAGGACGACCAAGACTTTCTGTGGTATCACAAAGAAGCATGGCAAGTGATTGCCGATGACCACGCCCCACACACTAAAGCAGAAAAAGACCGAGCCAATGCCGAGAATCCTGAAGGTGACCCAACGCATGCCGTCACGTCCTTTGGCGTCCCTGGCTTAGATGCTTTGTTGCCGCTTATGCTCCAAGCAGTGAAAGATAAGAAACTGACGTACGAAGAACTGTGGGATAAAACCATCTACAATCCGGCCAAGATTCTAGGCTATCCACTCGATGATAGTTCTCAAGTGGTCGTGAGTATGGAAGAGTATGAATTTAGTGAAGCCGATGTCCGCTCCAAGTGTGGCTGGTCACCCTATGCCATGCTCGGCAAGCGAGTGACGGGGCGAGTAGTGCAAGTTGATCTGCACGGCGATACTGTCTACCGCGATGGTGTCTTTCTCAACGATGAAGGCACCGGCGAAATTTTGCTGGCCGCCTAGAGTAATTCCTTGATAGGGGTGGCGGCTTCCCATAAGGCCTCAAAAATTGAGCGTTGGGCCTCCACAAACTGCTGACTCTCAATTTCGAAACCATTGATTTCGACTTCCTTCAAAAAGACGTGGGCGTACACCGCGTTGTAGATGAGTGTGTCACCCTTGATCATAATTTTTGGGTTAATTGCGCGAATATCTTGTACTCGTGTACGCGAAATTGGTGAACCTGGAATATTGTAGCGACGAATCGACTCCAGAGTAGCAGTTGTCGGTGTCACCAAAACTCGTTCTTGAATCTGGCGTGTACGCGTCTCGGCTACAAAACGCTCGTAATACCGCATGCCAACATAACGACCACGACCCCAGTCACTATAGACATAAACGGTGTCCTGGGCCTTCAGGGTATTCCAGTATAGTTGGCGGGCACCGGAACGAGCTTTGTAGTAACGTACCGTTGTCCCGGCAGGCACTTGCTCGTCATGCTCAATGGTTAAGGTTTGCTCCAGTTTGTCTAAATCGCTGGTTAAACGTTTTAGCTTTAGCATTTCCTCGTCTAGGCCATGTCGCATCACGCCAATGCTATAGGGCCTGATGGACTTGTAGGCGTCGTGCACAGTCTCTTCAGCAATGCCAAATTCGAACAGACCCTTCAGACTCTCATAGACCGAGCTGCGTGGAATGCTCGCCAGTTTGACAATTTCCTGAATGCGCAACTCATGGTGACGGACAAGTAGCAGATATATATGAGCCTGATTTTTAGACAGCCCAAACTTTTCTAACTCTTTTCGAAGCTTCTCAAAATCAGTCATACATACTCAATGACGACGCCCATCGTCGTCAAATTTACGGTTTTCTCATTAGAACACATACTGCCCAACGTATCAACCACTAAGGGTGGCAGGAGGGTAGTATGACAGAAGCAAGTTTTGAACTGGCTGGTGCCGAAATTGGCTGGCCAATAGGTTCGGCGCCCGGTTTATCAAATCATCCCGACGTCGAGATGACGGCAGCACGATTAGATAATTTATTAACATCTGGGGTTAGCTTCGCGGTAGCCGGGAGTCTGACACTTGGTGAGGCCCGCGGGGGCAATGGTTATATTAAGACTGAAACGGGTTGGGAATACCTGGGCGGTGATGAATATGTTGATGTAGCAGCTGGCGCGGGCTATAACGCCAAAGGCCTACCGAACTGCGGGACTGACCTAGGCATAGCTAGCTTAGATGATTTCCTTGATCTGGCGCGGCAGCGGAATGTAGAGCTTGCGCTTAGCTTCTCGCCGCACAGTGGACGACCATTAGAAGAGCTGGCCGAATTTATTGATCTGGCAGGCAAAGCCTTGGCAAAAGGCGTACTGTACGTAGAATTTAACTTAAGTTGCCCTAATGTACCTGACAGGCCGCCATTTTATAAGGATATAGAAGGTGTCCTTCAGTTTCACCAAATGCTCGAAAGTGCCAAGCCACTCGTTAATAGGCACGGTGCCCTCGGCGCTTATGAAAAATATGGGCCATTTGAGCCACACGAGTTTAAGCCGGATGTTCACGGCGGACATGTTAAAAACCTTGGGGGTCGAGTTACGAGCAATACTCTTGGTAATCAAGAACCCAAGACTGAGACTGGAGAACCAGCCGTTACCGTCAATAATGGCAAAGCGGGTATGAGTGGGCCGGCTCTTAAATTACTCGGCCGTGAGCAACTTAGCTACCTAGCCGAAGTGCGAGCGAACTTAAGAAAAATAGGCAGTGTTACAGTCCCCGAACTGATACGGGTGCTGGGGGTTGATAGCGGTCAAGAAGTCAAAAACAGCCTTGATTTAGGTGCTAACGCCGTACAGTTAGGCTCGGTTTTATATTGGCCAGCCCTCGTTGGCTGTGAAACTCCCCAAGAAGTTGTCGAGCAAATCAAACAAGAGTTTATGGAAGTAGCAGCTTAGTACTTATTCTCGGGATGTATCTGGTACAATTTAGAGAATAATGAATTACCAACATCCTGAAATTGCTGAAGTTGCTGAAAAACTGCGGGCCCGCTGGAATGAAACCAAAGACAAAAGTGTGCTGCGTAGCACCGAGCTCAAGGCGTTATTTGACCAACTTAAAACCCTACCCGATGATCAACGCCGCAGCTTTGGCCAAGAAGTCAACCAACTCCGTCAGGAGCTTGAACAGCTGGTAGCTGGTGGTGAGCTGGTGGTAGAAGACTTGCCGCCCATTGATGTTACGGCGCCGTTTGATATTAATGTGCCCGCAGATAAGCGGCCGCAATTGCTAAGCAGCGAACAGGGTAGTATTCATCCAATTAACGGCGAGCTCAAGCATTTCATGGACATTTTTGCGCGCATGGGCTTTACCGTTGTTGAGTCGCGTCAGCTTGATGATGAATACCATATGTTCACGAGCCTCAATTTTCCCGAGGGCCACCCGGCGAGGGATGATTACGACAGCTTTATGACGGTCGAGCAGGATAAGAATGGCAAGCCATTTGTAGCCCCGGCCCACACCAGCACCATGCAGCACCGGGTGCTCCAACGCTTCAAGCCTAATCTGGAAGCTGGCCGCCCGATTGCAGTATTGATTCCGGACCGTGTGTTTCGCAACGAAGATCTGGATGCCCGTCACGAACATACCTTTTACCAATACGAAGGCGTATACGTTGACAAGGGTATTCATGCTGGTCACCTAGTAGCCACCCTCAAAACCTTTTTCCAGGAGTATTACCAAAAGGAAATTAAGATCAAGACCCAGCCCTTCTACTTTCCGTTTACCGAACCCAGTTTTGAGTTTGTGGCGAGCTGTGTTTTTTGCGACCAAAAAGGCTGCAACATCTGTAGCTACACCGGTTGGATTGAGCTCGGCGGGTGCGGCATGATCCACCCCAATGTCTTGCAGATGGCTGGCATCGATTCAAACGAATACACCGGTTTTGCGTGGGGGTGCGGCGTGGAGCGACCCATCATGCTCAAGTACGGCATTGAGGACATCCGCCATTTTGAAAGAGCCAAACTAGACTTATTGAGGCAGTACTCATGAGCAAAGACTCGCCCCAGCTCGCTAC
>CAYTTW010000030.1:0-9213 GCA_964441005.1 uncultured Candidatus Saccharibacteria bacterium
AACGCCTTGTTTTAGGTGCCTATCGGCGGGATGCTGATCGCTTGGGCCTTTTGGACGACGCAGACGTTGCCTCGTCTCCAGATACGCCGCGCCTGGAGGATCCAGAGCTAGACTTGGAGTGGCAGGCTCAACGCGCCAGGAATGCGGGCCGAGTAATGTGTGGCGAGTGCGGTGAGGTAATCCCGTGCGCTCACGCTGGTCGCACTAAGCAGGGCCGCGGCTATACTAGAGGTTATTAGTAGTAAATTCTTGTACAATAGAGCGTTATGAACATTTGGGACGACCTGCCGCAGCCATTTTTTGTTTTGGCGCCGATGGACGATGTCACGGATACGGTCTTTCGGCAAATTGTGGGGCAGTGTGCAGCACCTGACCTATACTTTACGGAATTTGTGAATGTCGATGGCTTACAAAGCCCTGGGCGTCACGCTTTGCTTAAAAAACTGCAATTCACTGCTCAGGAGAAGCCAATCATTGCTCAGCTGTGGGGCAAAGTACCTGAAAATTACTATAAAACCATCAAAGAACTGAAAGAGATGGGCTTTGCTGGAATCGACCTCAATATGGGGTGCCCGGTAAAGGCAGTAGTTCAGAATGGCTGCTGTGCAGCGCTGATAAATAACAGGGGATTAACAGAGGAGATTTTGGCCGCCAGTAGGGAAGCGGTGGGCAAGGACTTCCCTCTTAGCGTCAAAACACGCTTGGGCTTTAGCGAGGTTGACCTCAGCTGGCATGAGTTTTTATTAAATCAAAAACTTAACGCGTTAACTATTCATGGTCGAACGGCCAGGCAGCTTTCGGCTGTCCCGGCCGACTGGGCTACAATTGGCGAAATCCGGGCGTTACGTGATTCCCTGTCCCCCGCTACCCGCATCATTGGCAACGGCGACGTTTTAACGCGCGCCCAAGGTCTAGCCTTGGCCGCAAAGCATCAGCTCGATGGCATTATGGTTGGGCGAGGGGTCTTCCAAGATCCGTTTGTCTTCGCCAAGCAAAGTCCATGGGCAGATTGGACCAAGGAGCAGAAGATTGACCTCTACCGCCGTCATGTGGAGCTCTTCAAAAAAACTTGGCAAAAGGGTGAACGAGCAACTGTAAGCTTAAATAAGTTTTGCAAAATTTACATCAATGGCTTTGACGGTGCCAAAGAACTCCGCGAGCAACTTATGGCCGCCAGGACAGCCGACCACCTTCTCGAATTGCTAGAGGTCCAACCCTTAGCAGCCTCTTGAGATGCACCAGGACGGACCGGGTACAGCGGCTAGACGCCAAGGTTTCTAGTTGCCGCTGAGGGCGTTACGCACGGCGAAGAAAGCCGGTTTGGGTTGATACAAGTGGTCAAACATCAAAGGCTCCGACTGCTTGAGCCCCAGGTCCACGTACCATGACTCCATATCAGTAATGCCTAAGAAGGCAAAGCTGTGGCAAACCTTTGACTGGACGCAGGCAGCCACCATGTCGTGGTAAATGGCGGCTTCTTTTTGCAAGCGCTCTGGTTCAGTCCCCTTCACGAACTGCATGTTGACGTCAAATTCCGTGACGTACACGCTGACACCGAGGGCCGCAAACCGCTGCATGTTTTTAATAACTTCCTCTTTGGTGGGCACCACATCGCCCCCAATGTGCATTTGCAAGCCCACGCCGTCAATTGGGACTCCGCGCTCCTTCATACCTTTAATGTAATTGTAGGTAGTATCTGACACCTGATTCAGCCCTTCGTCGTTGAAATCGTTGAGTAGTAGCTTGGCATTTGGATCAGCCTCATGTGCCCAAGTGAACGCTTTATCGATGTATTCTTGACTACCAACGTGATCGGCCCACCAATCATGTAGGCCAAAGGTGTGTAGCTGGCGCGTAAATGGCTCATTGACGACACTCCATTCCCGGACTTGGCCACGGTAGTGGCCAGCCACCGTCTGAATATGCTGGTGCATGAGTTCTAAAAGCTGATCTTTACTGTAGTGGCCATTTTTTAGCCACGCCGGCAGCCATTTTTCCTCGCCCCACACCAGGTGGTGAGCCTGAACCGGCAAATTCTGCTGGTGGGCAAAAGCGAAAACTTTATCGGGTTTTTTAAAGTTATAGCTATCGGGCGCGGGTCGCAGTTCGCCGTCGTTAAAACTCCAGTTAAGTTCGCCGTCAACGGTGGCGGAGGCAAATTGTGAGGTCAAAATGTTGGTGTACGGGGCGTCGTCCAGCCGCTTCAAGGAAGCGTAATTGCCGAGCTGGATACCTTGCCGAGCTGCTAGCACTTTAAGCGGTGGAGACGGTAGGTTAGGGGTATGACCAGTGGTTCGCCAGGCCAACCATCCTATTCCACACCCGATTATCAGAGCCAACACCACTATCCAAACAACTTTTTTCATACTTCTCCTTGAGCTTTCACCCTATCAATATCCTCCTCACAGCAATATAAAAAATCTTGCTGCGTTCGATTGTTCCGTAAGCTAGTCTAGATAGGTAATAAGGGAGGGAGCTATGGCACAAGCAGTTAGAGAAGTTCGTCGTCACACCGTTGTCCGGGATGACCGGATTGAGCCAACGCTGTTAGTGGAGGAACCGTACACCGCCGCCAGAGTCATTTATCTGATTGGGAGCCTCATTGTAGCCCTCCTGGGGCTGCGCTTTATTCTAGCCTTGCTTGGAGCCAGCCAAGGCAGTGCCTTTGTAAACTTTGTCTATACCACCAGTCATCCGTTTGTGGCGCCATTCTTTGGCATGTTCAACTATCATGAACAGTTTGGCGTGAGTCGGTTTGAAATTGAGACGCTGATCGCTATCCTGGTCTACGGTTTGATTACTTGGGCTCTGGTGCAAATTACCACCATCGGCCAGCGCCGCACTGACCTCGACCTCTAGCTTTTGTCAGCGTAATCTGTCTATACTGGAGACATGACCGATCTGGATAAACTGCGGGAGCAAGTGGTGGCCTTCCGTGATGAGCGCAATTGGAAGCAATTCCATAATCCAAAGGACATGGCCATCTCCTTGGTGCTCGAGGCTACCGAGCTTCTCGAGCATTTTCAGTGGAAAACCGAAGCGGAGTTTGAGGCCCACTTCAAGCAGCGCCGTGAGGCGGTGGAGGATGAACTCGTTGATATTCTCTACTGGGTGCTCCTGATGGCGCATGACCTAGATGTTGACCTCGCCCGTGCCCAGGCTCGCAAAATGATCAAAAACGCCCGCAAATACCCGGTAGAAAAAGCCAAAAACAGCCATCGCAAATATTCTGAGCTCTAGATATGGTGGGGCAGGATGGAATCGAACCATCTACCAAGCGGTTATGAGCCGCCTGCTCTAACCGATGAGCTACTGCCCCCACAACAGAGTGAGTATAACAGCTTTTCACCAGAGGATTGTATAATACTGGCTACTCATGTTTGACAAAATAAAAAGCCGGCTCTGGCCGCTGGTGAACGAACTCCAGGATGTGCGTATGCTGGGCTGGATCGCCTTTTGTATTATTGCCTTGCTGGTCAGCTGGAGCGGGGCCAAGGTTATACAGACAAACTATGATTTGCAAAAGCAAATTTCCACCCTCCAGCAGCAAAATAACATCCAAGAACTTGAGAATAATAACCTCAAATTGACCAACGAGTACTACAACACCAACGAGTTCTTGGAGCTGGCGGCCCGACGCCAATTTGGCAAGGGCGCGCCAGGCGAAACCCTACTCTTGGTGCCTAAAAGCGTCGCGCTAGCCCATGCCGTCAATCTGCCTACGGCCTCGGCTGCAAACAATGCCGCGCCAAAGCAATCTGGCTATCACCAAAACTGGCAAGCGTGGTTGGACTTTTTCCGTGGCCGCCAAAATACTGACTGAGCTATAGGTGGCCGTCGCGGCCCCACTGGAAGGAAGTTTGAATACTGGTCACTAGCGGCCGATAGTAGGCACCGTCCGGTGCGGTTTTGAGTTGTCGCAGAAAACAGAGTAATCGAACCGATAGGCCGCCAGCTAGACCAAGTGCGAGCTCTTCGGTAACGGCATAGTCTTGTGGTTGCAAATCACGGGTGGCATAACCAATCTCGCATGAAGTACTCACCAGAGCTTGGCCCAGATTACTCATGGCCAGGTCGTGATCCAAACCCTCAGCTTCGAGGACAATACCCTGCACTGGTTCAAAAGCTCGGCGCATAATGAACGAAGCCTGATTGGCCCAGCGCTCATAGCCCAGGCTATAGGCAAAGGGGCGTTGGTCGGCATTGTAGCCGCGCACATCCCACTGACCCCCTTGCACGCGGGCCATCAGCGACACCGTGGCCGCATCGGGGCTATCGAGAACCGCTAAAGTCATTTACGTTCATCATTAGTTTATTTGTAGTTTTTGTCAAGCAATTGTTGGGTGTGAGTTTTCTGGCAGTGGGCGCTGAGGTGGTTTGCTAGGCTAGCTGGGTATTATGGAAGTCACCACTACTCGGCCAAATAGTGCTAGGTATCGACCGCTGCTAACCCGTACTGCAGCCCTTGCTTGTGCAGTGCTGGCGGCCTGCGGTGGTAGTGGCAAGCATCAAACAGTTAGTGCCACATCAACGTCATCAGTGGAAGCTGCGGCCAGCCCAACGACGCTGGCGCCAAAACTAAACGTTACCTTTGATGACCTTGGCGGCGGTGATAGTATCATCCAGGTATATTCGGGAATTGATGGGGCACCGAGCGATCAAGTACACAACGGAACGTTTAACAACGGAGATACTGCGCCAGCGGTCTGTAAGGCCACCGGCAGAATGATTCACTCACACCCTGAGCTTGGCGAACAGAATCGTCAATCGGATCAATGGGTGCGCATTATTGGCTCACCGGGCATGACGCAGTACGCCACCGTGGTCTATCTCAAAAACCCCGACAGTTTTCTACCACAACTCCCTAATTGCTAAGATAAGTGGTCTTGTAACTTGATGGCTTGGATGATGGCAACGAGTAGATGCTCAATGTAGGCATAGTGCACAGCCGGATTGGGCATTAGCTTTGGTGAGTGCTGGGTTTTGGGGATCAGTAAGTAATTGCCGTGTTTGGCGACTGCAAAGTACTTTTGAGGCACTTTCTTGGGCACGACTTCATCAAGCTCGTGTTCCAGGACGTAGACAAAGCCATCGTAGGCCGCAATAGCTTTTGTGGCGGCACCACTGAGGAGCATATCATCTGCGTCTTTCGTCTCAGTATAAGCCGCATAATCTTTGCTGCGCAGTGTGTCGCCAAATGGCAGCTCAAATTCATCGTCTGGATAATTGGCGGGTGCCCGCAAAACGGCAGTATGCACAGGACGCTTGGCGGTTAGTAACGCTGTCATATAGCCGCCAAAACTGCCGCCTATAACAATAATTTTTTGGTAGCCACGCTTTTTGAGTTCATCAAAGATAGCCATGACTTCTTCGTGCTGTTGCTTGCGGGTGGATTGCTCAATAGGCAGTTTATGTAAGCCGTGTCCGGCTGGGTCGAGTGTGGCAAAAATAGTGTTAGATTGCTCAGCCATGTGTTCAACGCCTTCGCGGTGCGAATCCATAGAGCTGGACCACCCCTGTAGCCACAGTACACAGTATTCGTTGGTTGCTTCAGGGGGCGTGAATAATCGCCAAGGGATAGCGTCGTTGTCACAGTTAAGCGTAAAATCTTCTATCTTCATAGGTTCTCAATTACTTCAGGTAATTCTAAACAGGACTCTTCATCGTCAACTGGGCCTGACATGTGACCAGCATGGTGTTTGATCACGAGCTTCGCGTCCAATTCAGCTTTTAGGCGTTCACCATATTGGGCCGAGACAAATGGATCATTATCAGACTGGATAACCACAAAGCCATTTTTGGCTTTTGGCTTGATCTTGGCAAAGTCTAGCCGGGTTTCAAAAAAGTTTTCCAGTTCAACAAAGCCTAGTTGATCGGTGAATGCAGCCACGAAAATAGCTTTATCAATTTGACCGCTTTCTAATGATTCTAAGTAACGCATAATTGTCACCGTACCAATGCTATGGCCGATCAGCACCAGTTCATCATCGGGCTCGCCAATCACTTGTTGCAAATGCGGTAACCACGTCGCTAATTTTGGTGGATCGGGGTCGGGCATAGCGGGTACCGTAACTTGGTAGCCGAGCTTTTCTAGCTCGGTTTTAAGCCATGGGTACCACGCATAATTTGGGTTGCCCTCCCAGCAATGGACGATGATTGCTCGCTTCATATCAACCAAACACCTTGAGGCTCATACCGCCATCAATGACCAGAATTTCACCGCAAACAGCATCGTTCTTCGCCAAGAATACCGCTCCGTCGGCTATCTCACCTGGCTCAATCCATCTATTGATCAAATGACCTGAGGCTTGTTTTCTCATTTCCTCTTCCGTCATCTCACCCCACATTGGAGTTAAGGTTCTACCGGGAGCTATAGCGTTAACTAGGATATTGGGAGCAAGCGCTTTGGCTAAGTTCTTCATATATGAATCCAATGCTGCTTTTGATGAGGAATAGCCAATGGCATTTGGGCGACCATGACCAAGTTTGCCATGAATTGATGAAATAAAAATTATCTTACCTTTGCTCATAAGTTTACGGGCAGCGTTAGTAACGCGTATTTCACCAAAGACATTGGTTTCATACACTTTTTGAATAGCCTTAAGATTATCGGGACTATCTTCATCCTCAAAGAGGCCGGCGTTATTAACCAAAACATCAAGTGTGGGAAACTCTTGCTTAATTTTTTCAAACATAGCCTCGACCTGAGCCTGGTTGGCGATATCCGCTTGGGCGATCAGTGTCTTGACGCCTTTTTTGGCCATGGCATCAGCTAGCTCATTAGCCGCTTTTTCATCATGGGCGTAATTAATAATAACGTTGGCACCTTGGTCGGCCATGGCTTCCACAATTGCCCTGCCGATGCCTTTAGAGCCGCCAGTTACTAATACATTTTTGCCTTGTAAGGTCATGCTTTTGCACCGCCATTCCATTTAAGCTCGTATTTTTGGCCCTTGTCACCGCCAAATTTGCCAAAGGCGTACCAGTTTTCAACCGTAACTTTGTAGAACTTATGGCCGTCGTCTTTTTCCGCATCTTCTAAAATGCTTTCATCGAGCCCTAGCCTTTGTTGAAAGAGCGGGAAGACTTTTTGCCGTTCAGCTTCATCAGTCAATATTTCCGCCGTACCTTCAAAGTAGATGGCATGCGGATACTCATCAACCGCGTGCTGCCGGATAATATTGCCAGCCACATGAGGATTTTCAGCAATTTCCTGGCTGTGCCGACGAGACGTGAGTGAACGATAGTACAAATTTAATTTGTCGTCGTAGACAAAGTGCACTTCACAGACCCACGCCTTGTTGTCATGAGCGGTAGCCAGTGACATGTGCAGCGATTTATCTATATACTCCCGAACAATCTTTTCAACATCCATGCAAGGATCTCCTACTTTAGAGTAAAGCCAGCGTCGACATAAATGACCTGACCAGTAAGGGCATCGTTTTTAGCCAGAAATACAAATGTATCAGCTATTTCTTCTTGTGTGACAAAACGCTTTAGATACGTTGATGCAATAAACCCGTCAATCATTTCTTGCGACATAGTGTCATAGGTGCGAGTTCTCACAAAACCAGGGCCAACTGCATTAACTTGAATGTCTGGACCCATCATCTTAGCAAATGTTTTGGTAAAACTGTTTACTGCTGCTTTCATGGCAGCATAGACAGGTGCTCTGCCACCCGGGCCCCAACCACGTACTGAACTAGTATTGAGGATTTTGCCATAGCCTTGTTTTTGCATAATTAGGGCAGCTTGTTGCGAACACATAAAGACACTAGTGATGTCAGTGTCTATCATCTCCTTGAAGTCATCATAAGATGCCTCCATGAATGGGCGTTTGTCAGTGCCAATGGCCGCATTATTAATAAGTATGTCGACAGTAGAGAATTTATCGACGACAGTTTTAAAGAGTCGCGTGACGTCTTGTTGTTTGCTTACATCGGCTTGCACCAGAAGACAGTGTGGTGTGATCTTTTTAATTTTCGCCAACGTCTCTTCGCCACCCTTTTTATTTTTTCTGTAGTTGACTACAACCTTAGCACCTTCTTTGGCAAAACGAATTGCGGTGGTCTGACCTATGCCGCTTGATGAACCAGTCACTAGCACCACTTTATCTTTTAGGATCATGAGTTAACTCCTTACTAACAGTATACAGATAAAGAGAGCACCCGTGCTAGGCTGCTTGGGTGTTGTCGATTGTCACGAGTTCCCACGCATCGCCTCGTGCCTCACCATCGTCGTAAAGCAGTGGGGTCACGCTAATTCGAGCAGGGTCTACAGCTAGATCCGACTTCGTTAACATCTCAACGAGCGGCTCAGTTGAGGGGGCACGGTGAAAGGCCATGACGTGCCCATCGCTCGCTACCTTCATGGATTCAGCAAAACCATCATGCCGTGCCTGCTGGAACCGCTCACCGAGAGCCTGCATATCGCGTTCGGTGTGTGGCTTTTGTTTGCGGCGATAGGCCCACATCAATTGCGTATCCTCACCGGTTAAATCAAGCAATACATTGTGGCTAAAGACCACATCAGCATGCTGGACTACATCGCTTAAGCGGGTGGCATTGCCAGCCATTAGTTCAACGTTGATGCCCATATCTTGATGCATTCCGTACCAGCCTTGCGAACGTTGCACATCTTCTGGTAAGGCGACGGCCACATAGCGTGAGCACAAACTACCCAATCGAACGGCTAATCTAAGCTGAACATCAGGCCCAACTTCGACTACTGTATCCGGCCGTGTTCGCCGAAAGAAATCGCCCATATAGTCAGAAAACTCTTGCCTAGCTGCTGCCATAACATTTCTCCTCTTGAGTCAATGTTATAACAGTACCAGACCATACTTGCAAGGATAAGCAATGTATTAGCTATCACGGTCGGCAAAGAGCTTGCCGTAAAAATGTAAATACCTGAAGGCTTTTGCCTCGTCGGCACACTGAAAAACTATTCGATTTTGAACATTCGGGTGGCCGGCTTCAATCATGCCCCAGTGGAGCACGTCACCCCAGCTTGGGAAGGGGTGGTCATCTATCGAGGGGTGGGTATGCGAAAAGATGCCAGCTCGTTCATGGGGATTAATAATTCTAGATATTTCTGGGTAAAAATCATCTAAGGCCACCGCCAAATCTTGTCCGTTAACTACAAGATCGGAAGAGCTTCGTCTAGGGAAAGAGTGTACGTACTGGGGTAGATATCGGTGGTCGCAGTATGATT
>CAYTTW010000031.1:0-1108 GCA_964441005.1 uncultured Candidatus Saccharibacteria bacterium
GACTGTTTAGCCGCAAAGTTTCGCAGCTCTCGCTAGCTGACGTGGAGGATGTCAATTCGGATGTCCGTGGGCCAATCGCCACTATGTTTAAATTTGGCACTTTAAATGTGGAAACTGCCGGCCAAGTTGAAAATTTTGTTTTTAAGTTATGCCCGGAGAGCAACTACTGTGCGAAGATGATTTCCGAAGCCCGCCAGCAATTTATCAATATTAAAACCGAATAGGATTTTGCCGCCAGCTTTGCTGGCTTGAGCAAGTTACTTTCTTGTGTTGACCAGAAAGTATCCAAAGAAACAACAGCCGCTTCCAGTTCTTGAGGTGTTCGTTGTCAAGCGCCACAAGGCTCGGGTAACTCGGCTGAGCTCAATGGACTTTCAATGAGGCTCAGCCTCAAACACCCCCTCGCTGTTACTTGTGACTTTGACACTCACCCTTCAGGAACTTCCAGAGGCTGGCAGATGTGTTTTATTAACTGGGCATCAAAACGTGGCTATTCCTGAAAGGGATTGTTACGGGCTTGTTCAAACAACGCCTTCACATCAACGCTGTTGTCCTGTAGTTGTTGAATCTTATTGATGGCGTTTTGATCAATTCTAGGTAACTTTTTGGTTTGCACTTGCTCAGTAACGGCGTCTTCACTTGGTTCTTGGTTGGCCAGTACGTGAATGCGCCAGACCAGAAACCCATAGGTGGCGGCCACTAGCAAAAGGGTGAGCAGTACACTATAGCGCTTCAGCTTTGTAATGAGGGCCGAGACTTTGAGGAAGGTAGCTTGGGGATCAATTTTGACGTTCATGGCTTAATAAAGATGTTAATTGCAAGGGTAAAGGTTACCAAATTATCCTTGGGTTCTATTTTAATACTACTAACCTGCGCGGTGCGACGATTAGTTTCGATGCGACCAAGGAAATCGAGAAATTGTTGATATGTCACCGGCGAGGTGTCGTCGGGCGAAATGTCCATCTCGAGACTATACACACCGGGTACGCCTACAACCGGTTTCGCTTGACTGACCGGTGAGGTTTTGGGAGCGCTGGGCGCTGGGCTACTTGTACTGCCGCTAGCCGGTGCAGTGGGGGTTGGCTTGGTTCCTAGGTCGGAGGCTGGA
>CAYTTW010000031.1:1118-8383 GCA_964441005.1 uncultured Candidatus Saccharibacteria bacterium
AAACGTAATACTTTTTAGTTTAATACCACTACTATCGGCCAACTGCACAATTTCACGCACGGCTCGTGCCTGATCTTTATCTTGAGGCACCACCGAGCGGGCAACTTGATCAAGCTCGGCATTTTTAGCAATATCCTTTTTAGCCTTGGTCAGCGCCGCTTGCTGCTCGTCGAGGACTTGGTTTTGCAGTTTTAGGTCCACGAGGTGAGTGGATTTTTGCTGAAGCCATTGGTTACCAAAGAAGACGCTTACCCCGGCTCCAAGAGCTAAGAGTATCAAGAGTCCAATCATTCCAAAGTAAACGCGCTTGGACGTCATGGTGTGCCCTTTGCATTAATAAATAGGAAGGGGTTGTTTTTGGTAAAGGCAGCCCTGAGGATAATCGTACATTGGTACTGATCTTTGCTACCGCCGCAGTTTACGGCCACAATATCAACTTTATCAAACAGTTTATTACTGGGGTCCTGCAAATTGACCTGCACTTGGGTGGCGGTCTTGTAGTCGACAGCTTTGGCTTGGAGGTCTAAACCACCCTCGACCTTGCTGATTTCAATGGTTGATAAAACGGCGTTTTGCGGCATGACGGAACCAATTTGCTGGATCAATTTGGAGAAGAGTACTTCTTTAGAAAGTACTTGGGTAATAAGCTTCAGGTTATTAGAAAAGTCTTGGACTTGTTTTTCGACGTCATCCAGATGTTGAGCTGAAAGGTTGTCGTTGGTCTCGGCCACTTGGGCGGCATAGCTTTTTGTTTCTTGGGCTAAGTATAATTCACCAACCCCAACCAGTACCCAGATCCCAACCAAGGCTAACAACACCGTGCTTACCCACCGCAACAGATAACGATTCCGCCGGGAATACAAAGCAGTTTGTTTAACGTTGGGCGGCAGGAGACTGATCATCCGAAAATCTCCTTAGGATTTAAGAGCGCCAGGCCGGCCACTGTAATGTACATGGCTTTCTCGGCACTATTTGGGGGTTGTAGCTTACGAAAATTGAGGTGCTGCCAGGGATCACACATCCGCACCGGTAGACGCATCTGGTTAGTCATGTATTCGCTCAGGCCAGGCATATTGGCGCCACCACCCATGGTCACGATTTGGCTAATTTTATGATCACCACCAAAGCGCTCCTCGTAATAGCGAATCATGCGCCGGAGTTCCCGCTCTAGCTGGCTGAGGACTGGCTTCAGGGCAGCCGTAATTTCTTTCTGTTTCTTACTCAGACTCAGGCCATACTTGACCTTAATGACGTGGGCTTCAGCTTTGCTCACACCCAACTGCTCGGCTATGAGACTACTAAACTGCTCGCCGCCACACGGTACCGTACCGGTCACGATGAGGCTCTTGTCGTAAATCGTAATGTCAGCGGAAAGTGTGCCAAAATCAATCAGTACTGTGGGCACATCACTTTGATCGGTAAACTCAAATAACCGCCCCGAGGAACTAATGGTTGGCTCAATGGCTGCGGCCTCGAGCCCTAAAATGCTAAATAGGGCTAGGTAGGAATCAATTATTTTTTTGGGCACTGCTACTGCCAAGAGGTCGGTCTCTTCAGCGGCGCGCTTACTGACAGAGTAATCGATATAGAGCTGATCCAGGGGCACGGGAATATAGCGCTCGGCCTCTAGCTGGACGGCGTCGTTGAGGTCCTTCTTATTTAATTTTGGCAACACCATCGCCCGCGCAAAACTACGGGTAGCCGGAATTGAAGCCACCAGTCGATGGGTCGTTATATGACCGATGAGGTGTTGATCAAAGAGTTCTTTCACAGCCTTGGCAATAATTTCGGCGTCCACGATGACCCCATCTTTGATGGCTTTTGGGTCAAAGCTTGCCACTCCGTAGCCGGAGATGTTCTTTTGCTTTTCGCCGTCCACAATCTGCATCACTTTGACGCTACTAAAACCAATATCTAAGCCAAACAGCGGCTTATCTTGATAGAAATATTTATTATTCATTCGGCTTGCCCATCAAAGCACAAGAGTTTTCCTTGGCCTAACTATAGCATATTTTCCCTGTAAACAGGCCATATTACAGCCGACGATAGCGCGTGGCGCGCCAGGCTAAATCAATCGGAATAGAACTGCTCGGAAAGTTTGGGTCAATCGCTAGGTCAAACGGGGTACCAGAGTTAGTTGCTACGTAGAGATTCTTACCAGTCAGCCCACCGAGAGCCGGGTTCGAGCCGAACTTGGTTTTATCAAGGCAGATGCCGTTGAGCGCCGAGAGGTACAGGGCTGGGGCCGCGGTATTACCACTATTACCGAGGTAAATTGAGCCACCATAGGGGCAAGCGGCCGCCTTGCTAGCCGGATCAGAGCCGTAGGAGACGATAACAATTGGACCACTGCCACTGGCTGTTTGAACACTGTCAAAATTAACGCTCCCCTCGACAAAGATAAATTTAATCCCCGCCGCGCCGCTACTGGGATTGTAGAAGGTTGGTGTACAGGCATTACTGGCGCATAAGCTCGCTCGAATGTGAACATTGTCGGTAATGTTATATTGTTTGTCGCTTAAGTTGATATCACCCGATGAACCGCAGGAGGCGCTGATTCCGCTGCTGCTATCGGGATAGTGCGTTTTCTTAGAGACACTTGGTATGGTGCGGGTTGAACCGCCCGTCGTCCAGTCCAAACAGCTGCCGGCAGCCTGATACGAGCTATCCAGATACTGTGACCAGGGGATGGTCGAGGACTGGATAGTCGAAATATTGGTTTGGTTGGCGTGTACATCAAAGTTGCTGTTACTGGTGTTTCCGGGCGGGCTGATGCAGTTATTATAAGCAAGCGTAATATTGGTTTTAGTCTGACCGGCGTGCGTAAAGCTTGAGGGTTTTACCAGATTGCCCGTGCCACCAATCGAACAATTAGAAGCCCCCGTATTTTTACCAGCTACCGTAATGTTTTCGGCAATTAAATTAGTGGTATTTTTGTTCATGTTGATATAGCCATTAAGATAGACATCGGTAGCGGTAATATTCTTGACGCCGCTCTGAATCTCAATAATGTTGCGACTAATCATCGCCGAAGCGGTCTCGGTGGAGCTGCGCTGGGCGACGACTTCAATTTTACGGCTATAGTTGGCGGTGCTGGCCGTAGCCGGAGCGTAGACGCGGCCGGTCGAAGTAATGATGATTTCTTTGCTCGTGGAACCGGCCACGACCGTGGTTTGATAGGTCGATTTATAGAGCGAATTACTAAGTATCGATACTTCGCTCCCACTGCCACTATAGGTCGTGTTGCCACCGTTGTAGACGGCTACAGCCGCATCGGCACCGGACTCCGCGGCGTACTGGGCCTGGAGCAGTAGAACGCGGCTCCGTGCCCGGGTAAGATTAGAGTTGGCCAAAACCACTAGCGCCGAAATGACCGTCAGCAAGAAAAACATAACCACCAGAATAGAGACAATAATAGAACCTGATGGTTCAGCCTGTAGTTGGGCGAGCGAGTTTTTAGGTAACATCTTAGGCATTCCTTAGAGCTATGCGTATGACCGTACTATTTTGCGTAGCGGTTGATGATTGTTGCAAAAAGGGCTTCTTGTTGAGGTTGACCGTAAACTCCACTACTTCCACGGCTGTAAAATCCGGCCCAGCATAACTATTGGTATTGCTGTCGTATACTGACGTCCAGTCAATCGTATTGCCGGTGCGCGAAAAATAGCGCATGCTCACCGAAGCCAAGTCGCTGGCGATGATGCGGTCCGCGGGGCAACTGGCGGTGGCAACATTTGATGGGCAGCTCGTCTTTAGGCGGTTGCCGCTGGCGCTCGGATTGGCCAACGAACGTAGTAATAGTTGCTTGGTTGTCCCATTGAGGTACAGCACGTACTCGTCTTCATACGGCAGGGTGCCGTTCATGATGTAGGCTCCCGATGTATTGGTGCTAAAACGCCGAAAATACACCAGCGGGGTCGTTGTGCCGCCCGCTCCAATACTGGTTGAACCCGGGATGGCGTGGATAGGCAGCCAGTAGTTGTTGCTGGCGTTGGCTGGGTCAGGGTTATTGGTGTGGCTGTCGGCAATGCTATTTTGGGTAACTAGTCCGGCCGAGGTACCGATCAAATCGCGCAAAACATCACCGGCATTGAGGCGCGTGACTAGGGTGTCAAGATCGGCTTCAAGTAGGGCGGAGTATTTCCAGTAGCCAAACATAAAGGACATGATGACGGCTACGAACAAACTGGTGATAATCAGGCTGGAGATGAGCTCGGGTAGAGTGAAGCCCTGTTCATTGGCGTTCAGACTCGGCCACTGAGTCATAATTGACCAATTCCATTTCGAGTGATGAGCATTCGGAGCTCGAGGGGCGGTGCTGCACTCTTTGGGTAGCCAACGCTGATATCAATGACTTTAGAATCGGGGATGGTCTGCAGCGGGTCAGTGCCCGAGAGTGATGAAGTTGGCGTGACCGTTAGTGTTGGCGTGTAGGTAATAGTATTACCACTGCCCCCTTCGGCCTGAAAGGTGTTATTGGGATAACAGTTATTGGTACTGGATACCGAATCGTACTCCAAGGCGCGATCAATTTCGGGACAGGCGCTCAGCACGGCGTACATTTCGTTGAGCTGTTTGGCGGTGGTATAAGCTTTGCGCACGCCGTCATACGTCTGCGAAATCCCAATGACAATTATGCCAAAAATAGCACAACCCAATAGAATCTCCACTGAGGTAAAGCCGCGTTGACCAATAGAAATAAAAAGCCGTTTCATGTTGCTTATGCCTATTATATAAAAATCCGGAGCTTTTGGCCCCGGATTTTGTTGGTTTTAGGCAAATTTGTTAATTCAAATTCGTCTTAGTGTACGTTCCACCACCCTCTAAGGTTGCGGTTAAGGTGTACTTAGCACAGTCATTCGTACTGTTGTCACAAGCTGTCGTCCCATCAGCCGCTGTGACAGCATAGCTGTAGGTATTGGCTCCAGCACTACCAGCTAAGGTATAGGCACTACCCTTCGGATCTTTCAAGGCTTCTTGATCGAGTCCCTTCATATTAGTGCTCCGCCAGGTACTATCATTCAGATTAGCCAGTGTCGGATACTTGCCATTCTGAGCATAGTAGGCTTCTACCTGGCCATGGATGGCTTTGACATCTGTGGTGCGCTCGGTGTTACGCGCTTTTTGTTGAATACCAGTAAACGTAGTAATTACTAACGCGGCTAGAATGCCGATCACCACGATTACGATCAAAAGTTCCACAATGGTGAAACCCTGTTGTTTACGTTGCAGTTGAGTCATGAGGACCCACCCCCTAATTGTATTATTTATTAAAAGAGCTTATGGCGTAGTTGGCACTACACCTATAAACATCTGAACATCATTATAAGCATAACTACTTAGCGGTCAATAGCCTTGTCTCTAATTATTGCCGATGTTTTTAGACAGGGACGCGATCGGTCCCATCACACTAGCGGCAATTAGACCAACCATTGAACCCAGCACAATGATCATCAATGGTTCAATAAGCGAGCTCATGCCGTCAATCACGACTTCCACCTCTTCTTCGTAAAAATCGGCTACTTTGACGAGGATGGTATCAATTTGTCCGGTCTCTTCACCAACGGCCAGCATTTGACTAACGATTGGTGGAAAATTCTTACTTTTAGTTAGTGATTCAGAGAGTTGCTTGCCATTCTTAACTTCCTTGGCCGCTTCTTTAAGTTCGGCTTCGATGACTTTATTGCCAATGGCCCCACCCGTGACTTCCAGGGCATCAAGTACTCCCACACCTGCTGACATCAATGAGGCAAACGTGCGGGCAAAACGCGCGACGGCTATTTTAATGAGAATTGTTTTTAGGACTGGAATTTTTAGGAGAAATCTATGGAGGTTGTATTTACCCTTCGGCGTGCGCAAGTAGCGACGAGTAAAAAAGACGATCAGAAAGAACCCAACGATCACAAAAATGGCATTGTGCTGCATAAAACCGCTAATTTTCAGCAGCACCTCGGTGTAGACGGGCAACTTGGCGTTGGGCCCCCCGAGATCGCTGAGAATTTTACCAATCTTGGGAATGACAAACATCATGATCCCAAAGAAGGCGATGACGGTAATGCTGAGAATGACCACCGGATAGGTCATAGCACTTTTGATTTTCTTGCGAATACTGGCGTCCTGTTCAACCTGGGAGGCTAAACGTTTCAGGATGTCATCGAGAATACCGGCGGTCTCACCCGCGCGGACCATATTGACGTACACATCTGAAAAGACATTGGGATAGTTAGCTAACGCCTCTGAAAAAGTAACGCCGCTTTCAACCGTCTTGGTGAGTTCATTAATGACCTGGTGGAAGTACTTATTGTTGGTCTGATTTTGGAGCGTCACCAGAGAACGAACGAGCGGCACGCCAGCCGAAACCATTGTCGATAACTGCCGAGTAAAGACCACCAAGTCACGCAACTTCACTTTCTTGTGTCGCTTAAAGCGCTGACCCAAGCCACTGGTCGTCTTGGCAGCTGCTAGCTTGACCGTCAAGGGGCGAATGCCTTGATGATTCAGCGAGGCAATAACCGCATCTTTAGAGGCGGCGTCGGTCGTCCCGGTGATGGTTTTGTCGTCTTTAACAGCGGTGTAAATAAAGTGGGCCATTATTTTTCACTGGTGACTCGGATGATTTCTTCTACCGAGGTCTGCCCGCGGAGGGCTTTAATGAAACCATCGAGCTGCATACTCACCATGCCATTTTTGATGGCTTGCTCTTGAATATCATCACTGGTGCTGTTACCGACGATGAGCTTTTGGATGTCCGTCGAGTTTTCCAGGACTTCATAAATGCCCATTCGTCCTTTATAGCCACTGTGGCCGCAGCTCTCGCAGCCATCATGGTGGGCGCGCCACAGACGGCTGATCTTGGTCTCGGTAGTACTTAAATCGCCAGTTGAATGGGCGTTTGACTTAGTGGTATTCGACTTGCCGATGCCGCCTTTGAGGGCATCTTCTTCTAGTTCATGAACGCGTTTCATGATGGCAGCTTGATCGATGTGAAAGATCTCAGCCAAGTGAGCTAGTGTGGCCGCGTCTGGCACGTAACTTTCGCGGCAGTCGACGCAGAGCAGGCGTACCAGTCGTTGGCCAATGACGGCCCGCACGGTACTGGCAATCAAAAACGGTTCGATACCCATGTCCAGCAAGCGTGGCAAGCAGGTTGCGGCGTTGTTGGTGTGCAGGGTTGAAAATACCAGGTGTCCTGTCAGCGCGGCCTGAACCGCCAGCCCAGCTGTTTCGCTGTCGCGAATCTCGCCGACCATGATGATATTGGGGTC